>CAMYNZ010000304.1 GCA_947259865.1 uncultured Desulfobacterales bacterium
AACGGGATTTGTTCAAAAATGACAAATTTAAAGGAGGACGTATGGGAAAAATAATGACACGCATGGGGGATGGATTCCCGGTTGAAATGACCGAAAGCCAGCTCATGGGAGATCTCGAGACAGGGGTTGAAGATCCGGCCGACCGCGGCAAGATCGCCCCGCTTTCCAAGGAAGAAATAAGGTATTTGTACGATCTTTTTGTGTCTCCGTATCGGTTTGTCAGTGTCGAACCGGGCAATGAAGTCGTGCTTTCTTATGACGCTGCCCCCGTCAAATTGATGCGGGCCGCAGTGAACGTCCATCGAATTCAGGCCCTGCAAGTTCATGAAAAACTTTTTGGGGCCGACACCATCGAACTGGGCCATATCGACTACAGTTTCAAACCGGTCAAACCGATTGTGGGTACGGAACAAACGGTGCTGGAACAGACCCTGATGGCCACCCACGCGCCTCTTTTCTATGGCGCCATGCCGAATCTCGGGCTTTACAGCCAGCCGGACGGCCCCTTCCCCAACCCCTCGCAGTTGTTGCCTTTGGGAAAGATTGATGAAGCCAAGCAATCTTATGAAATGGCTGTTGAAGCTGCCGTCAAAGATATCGTCTATGTGGGCAGCGCCATGCATGATTCCGGCTCAGATGGACTAAACATGGATACCACCGGCGCCGCCGGAGATCCTGATTTTCTGGCCGGGCTCAAGGCTGCAGAGGCCCTCAAAAAAAAATATCCGGACATATGCATCGAGCTTGGCATGGCCGGTGAGTTCGTCCTGGGTTTGCACGGCGACCTGATGTACCAGGGGAAGCGCCTGGCCGGCATGTATGCCCATGATCAGGTAAAAGCATGCGAAAAGGCCGGCGTCACCATATTTGGTCCGGTGGTCAATTGTAAACCCAGCCGATCCTGCCCATGGAATCTTTCCCGGGCAATTACTTTTATAAAAGCCTGTTGCGAGGTGGCCAATATACCGATCCATGCTAACATGGGTATGGGTGTCGGCGGTGTGCCCATGACCCCCCACCCACCGATAGACATTGTCTCGCGAGCCTCCAAGGCCATGGTCGAAATTTGCAGGCTGGACGGGTTGTAGGTTGGCGTGGGTGATCCGCTGGGCATGGCCATCTCTCACGCTATTGCCTCGGGCATGGGCGGAATGCGGACTGCCGGAGACCTGGTAGCTCGCATGCAAATGACCCGTGGCATGAGGATTCAGGAAGCCAAAGCGTATGTGGCCGACAAACTCAGCGTTGCGATTTCAGACCTGACCGATCCGGTCGTGATGACCGAGGTGCGGGAAGATTTAGATATAGGATGTCAAACGCCGCTTCCCGGGTGTGCAAAAGGGCTTGAGGCCAAGCTCCGCATTGCCGAAGTGCTTGATATCGACATCAACTGTATCCGGCGCCTTAAAGACAAAAGGCTTTTGTAGCCATCGTTGATCGTAAAAAATCAGATTAACCCGCCAAAGCTCGTTAGTGCATTAATTCGCCAGAGTGCCTTGGCGGACTTGTACGCCAGCGTACTTTGGCGGATAAATTCCATGAAGCCGGTATAACAGCTGCGGCCGGCGGAAAATGTAAATACATCTTAAAATTCGGAATCTTTTTTGTCTTCATTTTATGAGAGGTGAGATAATGGAAAAATCAGAATGGTTGAAGAAAGCCGCCCAGTCAATTTTGGATGCGGATGAGGAATTAGCCAAGGACATTGCTCAAAAATCTCTGGAAGCGGGCATGGAACCGGTTGAAATGATCAATGATGGATTTTCTGAAGGAATCAAGAAAATGGGCGAACTGTTTGATCGGGGCGAAGTGTTTTTGCCGGGTCTGGTGGTTGCTTCCGATGCAATGGTCGCGGCAATAAAGATCCTGGAAAAGGCCTTACCCAAAGACAAACAGGGCCGGAAATTGGGTGTAATTGTGATCGGCACCGTGGAGGGAGATATTCATGACATCGGCAAAGGCATCATCGTTACGATGTTGAGTGTTCACGGTTACGAGGTTCATGATCTGGGTCGGGATGTACCCATTGAAAACTTTGTGGCAAAGGTCAAAGAAGTTAATGCCGATGTCGTCGGCGCCTCGGCGATGATGACGACTACCCAGATCGGCCAGAAAAAGTTGGAAGAAGCTTTAAAAACGGCCGGACTCAGAGATAAAGTAAAGACCATGGTGGGGGGGGCAGTCGCCACCGACCATTGGGCCAAAAGAATTGGTGCGGATTTTTACGGGGAATCACCCCAGGACACGATTGAAAAGCTCAGGGAAATATTACAATAATTAATGGGAGGTTCCGGGTTCACCGTTCAGCGTTCAGGGTTATAAATGTGCTAATATAAAGATTTTTGCTGCCTGCCTTTGGGCGGCTGGAACAATCACCCGATGGGTAAAGCAAAAAGCATCGCTTTGATTGTCTATGACTTAATGTAAACCAGGAGAAAGGCACTGAACAACCTTGAACCTTGAACTTTGAACCCTGAACCCAGAACCCAGAACCTCTAAACCGAGGTAAAACTGATGCTTTATCGACGTCAATTGTTTATCAGCGGTTTAAAGATTAAGAGACTAAGAGGGAGAATATCGCAATGAATGCTAAAGAGCGGGTCCTGGCAATTCTGAACCATCAAAAACCGGACCGCATGCCCTGCTTCGGTGCCAATTCAACCGTAACTTATGATCAAATGGAAGCCGTTCAGGCTTTCTGGCCCCAGGCCCATGAAAACGGTGAGGCCATGGCAAAGCAGGCCCAGGCGGCCCATCAAGTGCTGGGGTTCGATGCGGTCAGGGTGCCTTTCTGTCAGACCTTTGAGGCGCAAGCCCTGGGGTGCATTTTAAAGCCCGGGGGCGCCGACGGGATTCCGGGGATCGACCCACCGCCACCCTTCAAAATAGACGACACCCCGGTGTTGCCGGATGACTTTTTGTCAAGGGGCAGGATACCGGAACTGCTCAAGGCGGTCAGAATTCTTAAAGAGGATGTGGGTGAGACGGTGACCATTCTGGGCGGTATCATCGGTCCGTTTACCATTGCCGGCGCGCTATTGGAAACGGTTCCCCTTCTAAAGGCCAGCTTCAAAACGCCTGAAAAGATGCGGCCGTTTCTTGAGGTGGCGGAAAAAGCCGGCACTGCATTGGCGCAGGCGCTTATCAATGCCGGTGTCGATATCATTGTTTGTGAGGATATGACCGCTTCACCGGCTTTAATTGCCCCGAATACCTACCGCGACTTTGAACTGGAGTACCAGAAAAGGCAGTTTGATGCCATCTCTGTTCCCAAAATACTGCACATTTGCGGAAATGTAGACAATATTGTGGCGTGGATGGGTCAGACCGGAGCGGATATCTTGAGTATTGAACCGAAGACCAACGGCAAACTGGCCCGAGAAAAATGCGGGCCTGATATCATTTTAATGGGAGGCGCGGACACCGTCACCACGCTCTACCTGAAGGACTCTGTTACCGTCAAAAATGAATGCGAAAAATCTATTGCAGACGGCATTCAGATTCTGGCTCCCGGTTGTACGGTGGCACCCGGCACGCCAACGGAGAATCTGAAGGCGATGGTAGAAGTCGCCAGAAGCTATCTCATAAATGCATCTTAGGCTCAATGGCTGTGTTGTCCCGCGAATTGAAATGCTCACGTACTACGTGTACGCTCCGCTTTCAATCCACGTGACGCCGTGCCATTGAACCTAAGCTACTATTTCTGAGATAGCTTCTACTCATTTTTTGAGATGATTTATCGAGTTGGGTCTGCGAAAAATTGAAAAGTTTCCGCTCTCCCAGTGATTACTTTAAGGACAATGGTTTTGCGACACTAAAGCATAAAATAGCGAATGTCTATGACAAGGGTCTCGTCACCTTATTTGCTTTAACTATGGCATAGGGAATTCTTTATTTGAATTTGAAAAAATATATGCCGACTTTAATAGATAGCAGGAGCGCTGCTGATCTCGGGCAGGGGCTCCTTTTATATTAAACATTTGGAGGTATTTCACGTGCCACTAATTAACAGGTTGAAGGTGATCTCGAAATCAGACATGGACTGGATTCATGCGGCGTCCTTGAAGATCCTTGAAGAAACCGGTGTCGTGTTCCACAGTGAGGAAGCTTTGGAACTATGTAAGCGAAAGGGAGCTAAAGTCAACGGAAAGATCGCTTATTTCTCCCCTCAAATGGTCAGCCAGGCCCTGGGAACTGCACCTGAAACCTTCAGTTGGTCGGCCAGAAACGATACTTACTCGGTAAGGGTTGGGGATAAAAGGGAGAGATTATTATTCCAGCCCAACGGGGGTCCGATATTCATACAGGATCTGGATAAGGGTCGCCGAAAAGCCACCCTGGAGGATTTCGCCAACACCATCAAACTGTGTCATGCCAGTGACGTCGTAAGTCTAATTGGTTCATTCCCCGTAGATCCAGGTGATGTCAATCCAGAGGACAAATATTTATACATGATGCATGAAATCCTGAGGAATACGGATAAACCGGTAATTGCTTTTGAAACCAGTGGTCCCAAGATCAAGCATATGCTCAAGATGGTGGAACTTTCTTTCGGCCAAAAAGATTTTTTTAATCGCAATCATTGTGTTGGTGTAGCCGTATGTCCATTAAGTCCCCTGGCCTACGAACCTGCTTCATGTGAAACAATTATCGAATTCGCCAAACAAAACCAAATCATTTTCTTCACAGCGGC
>CAMYNZ010000305.1:0-3323 GCA_947259865.1 uncultured Desulfobacterales bacterium
TTGTCTCTCCATCCTTTCTTATGATTTCGTAGTCGGTGGTAATAGCGGGTTTTCCGGTCCGGTAAATTTTATTAAATATTCTATACATTTTCTTTGCCGTTTTTGGCGGAGTGTAATCCCTGTTATTCATACCCAGTAGCTCAATGGAGGGATAGCCGGTAATTTTGCTCAAAGCTTCATTAAAAAAGGTAAAGTTGCCTGAAAGACCCACCTCAAAATAACCTTCTTCAATACTTTCGAGGATTGTGCGATATTTTTTTTCACTATCCCGCAAAGCACTCTCGCTTTTCATACGTTCTTTTATTTCCTGCCTGAGTTCTTCGTTTGATCGGGCCAGTTGTTTTGTGCGCTGCGCAACCCTTTTTTCTAATTTCCGGTTTACGGTGTCGACCTTTTTCTTTTCGGTCTCCAGCAGGCGCGCCTGTATAAAATCTTTTCTGGAGTAAAATTCGATTGAATAGCAGGCGAACATACCGATAATATTGCCGGTCAGAAAAAAGAAATTATTGTTCAGCAGAATCGGGATCGGCGTTTGGCTCAACCCAATAGCGGCAAATTCATAGGCCATTACGATCAGCCAGCCGGCGATGGTGGCATAGAGGAATCTTAGTTTAAAAAAGGTGTATCCATAAATGAACACCAGAATAAGACCGGCATAATATGAATAATTGGTTGGATAGGGGGCCAACAAAGTCATTACGATAATGCCAAGACCGGCAATGAGTACGACCGCGGCAATTGAGAACTGCATATATCTTTGAAAAATTTTATGAAAAGAGAAACAAAATACCGCTGCTACAAACGGAACGAAGATGACATAACGGATGAGCCAAAACGATTTTTTTGCTTCCGGGGCCAGCCAGGCGTCGAGCAGGCCAAAGATACTGTAGAAAAAGATTGCCAGAATCAAGGCGATGCGAACATGTTTCAAGGATTTTTTGAAATAGTCTGCCAGGAAATCATCTTCCAGGGCATCCGGAAAAGAAAGCGTAAATAAATTGATTCTGAAATCCTCGAGTTGAATAGAAATACTGGCCACAGATCAAAACTCCTGAAGTATCGTCTTAAATAATTTGACCTTGATTATGCTCGCGAATTCTTTCTGATCGCCAAAAGGGTAATATCGTCTAATTGTTGCTCCTGGAAAGATATCACATCTTTAATTATTTTTTTTATGAGTTTACCAACCGGTAAATCGGCATAGTGATTAAGGCATTGTTCCAAACGCTTTTGCCCGTACATTTCATTTTTAGAATTTGTTGCTTCAGTGATGCCGTCTGTGAATAGCAGCACGATGTCACCTGGGCCCAGCGTTGTCGAGGTATCTACTAAGTAATCCTTAATATCATCTGTAATTCCTAGCCAGGTTCCCTCGGTCGCAATGGTTTCGGTTTTGTTACTGGCCGCTCGATAGATAATAATGTCCTGGTGTTTTCCGGAAATTTTCATTTGGGTATCATTAAACCGAATAGCCGTCATTGCCATGTAGTGATCCGACCCCATTCTTGAAATATTTTCTCTGATGACCGCGTTAACTGAGTTCAACATCTCAGACGGGTTACAGTTATTGCGGTCACTCAAAATAGAAAGAATGCTGGTTTGGGCCATCATCATAAGCAATCCGGAGTCGACTCCATGGCCGGAGACATCACCGATAGTAACCCACTTGTCACCTTTGGGCGTTTCGATAATATCATAATAATCCCCACCCACCTCCTCGGCGGGCGACATCGTGGCAGCGATTTCGAAGCCTTTAATTTTTTCTTTATCAGGTAAAAGAGCCGTTTGAATGCGTTTGGCAAGCTCCATCTCACTCCAGAGGGCATCTCTTGCTTTTCTTAATTCAACACGCAGAAGGAATTCCTGTTTAACAAGCTTATGCTTTACGTGATTAATACTTCCTGCAATAATTGCAGTAGCACACAAAAAGAAGCAGTTATTGATAAGACTGGTATGAGCAAAATCTTTGCCCGCAACAATATTTAAAATTAAATACACGAATATTATTATTATGCTATTGATTGCAGAGTGGATAGCTTCCCATGATAGTAGTAAATTGACTGCTATTATCACGAGATTGAGACCGGCATAATAACTGGAGTTGAATCCACCCAGATCAACGGTCATTAAAGAAATAATTCCACCGATATTGATGGAAACAAAATATCCGTGAAAATAGGAAAAATTACTCGGTTTGGAATAACGGATTATAAAATATTGAATAAGAACCAGCAGGGTTGAAATCAATCTGTAGATACCAAAACGCGGTAAAAGCTCTTTGGGCATGGTGAAAAAATCAAGTAAAAAGAAGATGGGGACTAAAGTATATCCCAGTGCCGTCAAAGTCTTCAAACCATCATGAATAATGCCGTTCAAATAACTTTGAAAAGCTGTGGCTTCTGAGTATAATTTTTCTTTAGGCTGTTTTCGAGTCGGTTTCATTGCTTGGATATAAAATTAAGACCCCTGTTAATATTTTAACCTAATTTGGCTACGTGGAGAAACATCTGACTTTTTGTATCTTCAAAAGATACCGCTACATCGGCAGTTGAAATATCTCGCATCAAATCCATAAATTCATCTTCAGTCCGGTAATACAAAACCCAGTCTAACCAATATTCCATATAGTATTTACTCGAATTTGATACGTGAAAATTGCCTATAACCATTTCTCCGCCGGTCTTTAGGAGTTGATACAGTTTAACCAGAACTGCTTTAGCAACCGGCGGGGTCAAATAATCAAAAAGCCCCATTGAATAAATATAATCAAACCGTCCCCATTTTTTTTCAAGTTGGACTGTTGAAAGCATGGTACGAACGGACTCGTTCAGATAGGTAGCCGATATTCTAGATTCCAACGAATTTTCGACTTGCGTGATTAGTTGCGCAGCTTCAAATAACGCATGCCGGTCCTGGTCCAGCAGGGTAAAATGATAGAGGCCGCAATCCTGATCACTCTGTAAAATGTCCTGTATTTCAAAGGCCGGGCCGCAGGCGACCGACAAAATATTTATAGGATTTTTTGGTTGCGGTTTATATTTCTTTTTTAAATTCACAAGCAATTTAGTAATCAGATTTCTTCGGTTTCTCACAGCTTGTGCAGCCGGGTGTTTCATGGGGTGTTTGTGCATTATTTTAGCAAAAGTAGAATCTCCCTGGTAATTATTTGCATACAACATCCTCATCATCTCTGAATCTCCGGGGTAGCCCCTGGGTTTCAAATTTGTACGTGCCATAAACGGAGAACAGAGAATATAATTCCACAGTTGTTTTCTAAAATAGAAACCGTGGTGCTCGTGTTCTTTTTTATTATAACCGCCGAC
>CAMYNZ010000305.1:3328-11589 GCA_947259865.1 uncultured Desulfobacterales bacterium
TCGTCCAAAAAACCCATAAGATTTTCACCCTCTGTATTTATCAGGGCTTTTTGGATAGAATTTTTTATAATTTTTGTCTCTTCTTTGTATTCTGAATCAATACCGTCAAATAGATTTTTATAAACACTTAGATCATACGTAAGATCGGCAGTATAATCTCTAAATACTTTTTTAATTTTACCTTTATGCGCTAAAACCAGCGGCAGGTTGTGAAAAGCAGATTGCAATTTAACAATTTCGTTTTTTAACAATAAATTTTCGAGATCATAAATATCGTTTACACAAATAAGACGCCCGGCATATCCATCGATGTTTGGTTCGGCGATTAGTTTGCAGGGGCCCAACTCAAATGGATCCTTATTAACCTGGCAGACAAGTTTTGAAAATTCTTCTCCGTCCCTGAAGCGATTGCTATTTAAAAATCGGACCAACAGGGAATATTTAGAAGAATATTTTACATCGATGGGAATTTGTTTCCCGTCTATTTCCAAATGGGCACGTATATCGGCAGCTTCTTGCGGCATTTTTACTTGATTCCTTTTATCTCTATTCTTTGATCCTGGGTCTGAAAGATAGCCAGCGCTGAAAAGTTAAGATCCTGCCATTTTAAAGATCTGTCATAGTGAATGGAAATTTTGGCAGTTCCTCTTTTTGCCCGTTCAAGGATTTTAATAATCGGTGTAATTGTGGATGAATTCATGTAATCCAGTTTTCGAAAATCAAACACGATTCTTTTGTCATCAGTACTGCACATTTTAAAAACATTCACCAGAATCGGAGAGATAAATTTATCCGGCTTGCGATCAATACTTTTACCGGTCCAATTTACATTGATTGTGTCACGGTTGACCTTGACCTCGATTGTTAAAGCACCATTAACAAAAATCTCTTTGGTTCCCATAGTATTCTCCAAAATGTATTATCAAAGCATCGAAATGGTTGAAATGTTCACCATACCGTTTTCATTAACAAAAAAATCAAGAATTGCGCCGCCCTCATAGGCGATCCTGACAAGACCCAAACCACTTTCTTCATCCGTCAACGGTTTCCTTGAAACCTCTTTCATCCGCTCAATATAAGCTTCGAATGGATCCTGATATCCGCGGATCCATTGAATAGTTTTATCCAGTCTCTTCAAATGCCGATGCGCTGTTTCATTAAAGGGATTAATAACTTCAACAATAATTTTGTCTTCGGCAAGGGATACATTTACTTCGACTTTGTGCTCTGGATCTGCAAAGCTTCCGTATTTTATACTGTTTTCAGCCAGTTCACTTATTATCATGGTAACCGCATCCACGATATCTTTTGAAAATCTGTGCGATGTCAAAAACCGGCTGCTTTCAGCTCTTATGGTTTCAATATCTTCCCAGTTTGCATCGATCATTAATTTTATGGATCGCTTCATGAATCTCTATTCTCCCTCAAGGAAAAGTATTTAGGGGTGCATATTTTTTACCTGGGTAAAAAAATATTTCGGTTGATAGGTAAACTTTGTCAGCTAAACTTGCAAAATTTGACTCAGCCTGAGAGAAAAAAGCAAGTATTATGCCAAGCCCTAACTTATATGATATATTGAGTTAATCTCTTTGTTTACAAGAAAACCCGGGCACAGTGCATCGGAATATTATGACAATAATTGTCAGAATATCGGCCCAAAATTGTCGGAATTTAGGCAAAAAGTGTCAGATGGTAAGAAGAAACCGGATAGCCGGATGGAAATATTAGGTTTTGTGGGGATTTTAGGGCATGACAATAATTAGAATTTAGAAGCAAAATGTGAAGCCAACTTGCAATCTAGCTCAAACTTACGCAAAGGGATTATACCCCGGCTTCTTGTACAATTTGTGCGCATTGTCAAGAATGTCCGGTTTGTAGACTCTCTCGGCCCAATTTTGCGGGTCAACTTCTTCAATTGCTACCGAAACAGATTTTTCTTCACATTTTGCAATAGTGACCACATCCTTTACGATTTCCTCAACAAGCATTTTTTTTTGTTCTTCGGATCTGCCGGTATAAAGTTTAACGATGATATGCGGCATTTTTTCCTCCTATCAACAAGTTTTTTGCTTTTTCTTCCGGAGCCTAACCTCACGGAATTGAGCCCGGATGCGCCCGGCCGAAACTGCCATTACGATTGACTGCAGTGCGCCGATTTCATCATCGGTAAGACCTTCTTCCTCGGCTACGCCGAGGTAATATTCCATTCAAGGATAACAGGCCACCGCCATTGCGGCGGCCATATGAATCATAAGCGTGGTCTTGGGCTCCAGTATTTCGTTATAACGGGCAGCATCGTAAAATTCGTTAAAACTGTTTTTCTGTTTGTCGGGTAGCATAGTTTTATCCTTTCGATAATGGGGATCCTGGCGAAATAACAGCAGTTAAATATAAGACATCAAGCAACCGGACCGGTTGTGCGTTAATCGCACCGCCCTGACATTGAACCAGACAGGCCCGGCAGGCGGTGCAGCTTTCCATGTGAGCAAAAACCGCCCGGTTGTCCGCATCAATTTTCCACACGGCCTGGGGGCAAATCTTTGCACAGCTGCGGCATCCGATACAGCAATCTCGGTCATAGATAAGCTGTCGGGTTCCATTCAACAGTTCGGTACGAACACTTCCGGCAAAGGAGAGATTACCAATGGATCCTATTCCCAGACGCGCAAGCAAAGGATCCAGATCACTTCGCATGGTAGCGGCGATACCTCCGAGTTCTGTACCAAAAATGAGCAGCATTGTCATTGCTACAACTATATTCACCCGTAATATAGAAGAACCGGCCGGATCAAGTATTAGCGAACCGACCCAAAAAGAACCCAGTGCTATTTCCGGCAGGATTAGCTTCGCTAGACCGCGTTTGCCCGGCAGCCAGGGACAGGTAAGAAAGAAGAACAAAAAAGATGCCATACTGACCAGCAAAAAATTTAAAAGGAGATGGGGACTGAAAAACAGGAAACCCACAGCGCCGATGAAAATGATGGGAAAAAGGGTGCCCAGGGCCGGATCCAGTCTCTCTCGCCAATTAAAAAAGCTCGCCCGTCTAATTTCGTCGTCCCGGCGGTGACCGTCCCGGAGGTATTGGGGAATATCCCTTGCACGCAGCGGTCCCCAGTATACGGACCAGCCGGTTTGCTGCTCCAGGGCCCTGGCTTTGATGCCGGGAGCACCCAGGGGCGGTAAAATCAATCTGCGATGGTCAACCCTCTCGGCAATGCCGCTGGTTTTAACGGCTGACACCACAGACCGGGTGTTAAACTCCTCACTCCCCGCTGCGCACCAGACATTGATTCCTTTGGAATCGGCCACAAGCAGCCAGGCATCCAGGCCGCGCAATTTTTTTATCAAACGTCTGACCGTAAGATAGAAATTACAGGTCACCAGAACCGGGCTATTTGGCCCAGGGCTTCCAATGCGCTGCAGCCCTACAGTTATGGGGCAAGGAAATAGCCTGAAGAACATTGCCCATATATATTTTAGGGGATTCATGTCTTATTGACTTGCGGCACGCCGCCCACCACCATGGCAAAGGTTCCGCCCTTGCTGCGGATTTCTTTTTTAACCTTAAAACCGGCATTATTCAGATCTGCCGGCAAATTATCCAACGGACGGTTGGATGACAAGAGCTTTCGAACCGCCTTATGGGCAATGACTTCATCCGCAATTATAAGGATGCCGCCGGGTTTTAGCACCCGCTTTGAGTGCATCAGGGCAAAGTGTCTTTCATCGGCAGAAAGTTCGCTAAAAACAAGTGTAGAAACCACGGCATCGTAGGATGCAGACGGCAGGTTGTCCATCCCTTCAATCCCCATCTCTTTGATGGTGAGTTTGTTTTTGAGCCCTCCGTTTTTTACTCTTTCACGGGCCACTGCAACCATCGCCGGGTTGACATCAAAGGCTGTAATAGCTGCCCCCCTGGACAACAGCATTGTTGCCATTTCGCCGGTACCGCAACCAATTTCAAGGACCTGTGCATTTTCGGGAATTTCTCGGATCACGTTTTCCCTGACCGACTTTAGGTGTCCCTGACTTATTTTATTCATGCACCGATCATAGGACCGCGGTCTGTTTTCCAGCACCCTCATAAAAAGGTAACTGAACATAGGGGATCCCTTCCATTTTTATCGTCAGTGCTTGCGTCCCATAATGATGATATGGCGGCCGACAAAAACGGCCTGGGGTGTTCCGAACTCATGCGGTTGCAGCCATTCAGTGACGGTTTGCGGTGCTTTCTTGACCAAACTCACTAAATGTTCAATGGTTTCCGGCGAACATTCCTGTCGCTCGGCCCACGATAAAAATCCATGTCTTTTGATGATCTGTTCCGTGTGCGCTACTTTCAGCCCGGCGGTCTGGAACATGTTGACCCACTGTGCCTGGCTATAGGCCTGGTGGTGACTGGGATCTCGCAGCTTTTCGAAATTTTCCAGATAACGACCGGCTTTTTCATCTTCCGGCAATACATGATCCTGAACCAACAGTGTTCCGCCTGTCCTGAGTACGCGGACGCTTTGCTTTACAAAACTAAAACAATCGGGGAAATGATGGGGCGCGATCCGGCAGGTGACCAGATCGAAAGTTTCGTCTTTAAAGGGCAGGTTCTCGGCATCAGCAAAATAGAAAGTTACATTTTTTATACCCTTATCGAGGATAAATGTCTGCGCCGCCTGCAGCATTTTCGGTGCAATGTCGGTTGCGATCACCCGGGCAACATGGGGAGCAAATCTCAAGGCTGCATGCCCGCCGCCGCAGGCAACGTCCAGCACGATCCAGTGGGCCTGCGGTAATACAATATCAACCAGGCGAGTTAACTCCTCGCCTTTGGCAAGGGCCGCACCGGTAACATAACGTTGAGCGAATCGGTTAAAGCGGGTTTGGGACAAATCTTTTGAGCGGCTATGAAGTGACATAGGTTGTCCCCTTTTTTTAATGCCTTGACGCCACGCTGCGAATAACTGTTGAAATAACAGCGGTCAAGAATGCGGGCAAGCATATCCATAAAAGCTCACTTTTCATAACCGCATATCCCCATTTGCTAAAGAACGCTTTAATGCCGATGGGCGAAACCACAATCGGGGTCCATGGGAAAAAATATCTCGTATTGCTGAAAGGTGCTAACAAAGCAATTCCTAAGCCGCCGTTGGTGAACGCATCCAGGATGCCGTGGCTGGCAGTCACCATGAAAAAGAAGAAGAAATAGAATAACCCTCTTCCAGAATAAAACGCTGCATTGCGAAAGAACACGGAAGTTACCAGGAGGCTCAAAATTAAAGCAAAAAAGGGCGAGTGGAAAAATCCTCTATGTCCTAAAAAATGGTGGTAGGGTATCCCAAAGGCAAAAGCGATTACATCCGCGTCGGCGATAATTGAACATCCAATGGAAAGTGCCCAAAAATGGTTTGGCACATCGCGGGGTGCGAATGCTATGCCGCCGGCAACGGCAACAGCTGCATGTGAAATTGCTGAAGGCACACCTTGCTCCCTTTTCTTTATCCAATATTGATTACGAAATTCCCTTCCCAAGCTTCGCCATGGACCGGTCGTGGAAACCTGATAAGAGAGGCAACACAACTCCGGCGCCAACAAGGGCCAGGAGCATATCCCATTGCGCATCCCAAATATCACCCTGGGAACCCAGAAAGGCTGTGCCAACATCAGATGCTACAAGTAAAGCCACCCACCACTCAAGGAGTTCCCAGAACGCGGCAACCGCTAAAACGATACTAATGACAATAAAATAAAGCCAGCCTCCCCGGTGCAACGGTGTCTTTCGCAGCAGCACCTCCCGGATAATGAATGCCGGGAATACCCCAAGTGCTATATGCCCAACTCTATCATAGTGGTTACGGCCAAGTTCGAACACCTCTTTGGCCCAGTTCCCCAGTGGCGTTTGGGCGTAAGTGTAGTAACCGCCGTAAATCAAGATGAACATATGAAGAAAAACACAAAAATAAACCATGTGTGACATCGGAAATCGACGGTGGATTACGGTCAAAATTAAAATGCCTGCAAGACCAGGCCCGACCTCCAATAACCAACTTACCCGTCCGGCTGGCGGATCGACTACAGTAGCGAGGCACACTATCACTACAATGCCTAAAAGCACCAGTGGCAAGCGATAATATGAAAGTGGCACAGACGTCATAGCACAACCTGAATTACATTTCGGTTTTCTATTTTTTTCGAACTTTAAACTCAAGCCGCTAAAAAATAACTAACGGTCAGCTTAATCGGTCAGCCGAAGGTGCGTCCCGATAGCGGCCAGTTCGCCGTGAGGCCAACTGTCAGGCAAATCCTTGTTTTACTTTTTCGGCCAGCCGATCAAGTTCGCCTGTGGGCGGATGCTTGGCAGGCCAGGTGAGCGCAACGCCGTCTTCAGGGTGGCGGGGCAAGACGTGAATGTGAAAATGCTCAACGGTCTGCCATCCTTCTTTTTCATTGGCCTGTAACAAGGTCATACCGGTCGGCTGCATAGACGTTTTGACAGCTTTGGCAATCCTGGCCGCAGTCTGAAATACTGCGGCCGCCAAATCGATATGGAGGCCATAGATATTCTGCACGTGGGTTTTAACCGCCACAATCACATGGCCCGGGTTAACCTGACCGGCATCCATAAATGCAATGGTTCTTTCATCTTCATATACTTTGCTCGCTGGGAGTTCGCCGGAGACGATTTTACAGAAAACGCAATCAGTCATCCTATCCTCCTAATTTCCCTTCTCCCTTTAACCTGGATCAAAAAGAGGTTTTAAAACCACTTCTAGACTGCCAACCAAATGCTTTTAAAGCAAATAGGGCTGTGCCGGCAGAACCCTCAACTTCATCACAGCGGTCTAGCTAAATGATAAAAGTGATACCTTCTATAACTTTTTTTCTAAAAATATTGCATGACCTTGACCCGGGTCTAATTCATAAGGGGCAAAACCAAATGATTTATAGAGCCCCTTCCCAACGACATTATTTTCGAGGACTTCCAGGGTTAACTTGCAACAGCCTATTCGCAAAGCGATCTCTTCTACTTTTTTAAGCATCATTTTTGCAATGCCTCTCCCCCGAAAAACAGGGGAGACAAATACATCATGGATATTTAATAAAGGCTTACAGGCGAATGTAGAAAATCCCTCGATGCTGATTACCAGACCAGCCGGCAAACTGTCGGCAAAGGCGATTACCGTATGTATCCCGTTTCGTTTTTCGAGTTCCTTGACCAAATTAGCCTTAACGCTATCTGAAAGTGAAACGCCACCTCCCATTATGTCGGTTGCATAACCATCAAGCAGTTCGATGATGATCTTCTCATGGTCATCAATTGTGTAGTTACTTTTGACTATTTCTATCATATTTTAAGTAGCTCTAAAGAAGAGGTTAAAACGCAATTAGATCGACACGATTTTTCCATGCTTCCAATCATAAACGCCTATTTTGAATCCCATGACAAACTTATTCATATTTTCCCGATATGCAACTTACGTTAAATATTACCGGGTTTCAAATTAAAAAATCAATTGTTTGTAACATCTGCCCGGTTTAACTCTAAACTTGATTAAAAGGGTCAAAAAATGGTATAAATAACCGTTAATTATAAAAATTTTAGCGGCAAATTCGAAAAATATCGAGTTACGATATAAAGATTACGGTTTAAGCGCACGAGGCCGCAACAGTGTCTAAAATCCTAACCTATCTTAATCAAATTCCAATTATCGGCGACTATCCCTGGTTGATCGTCATTGTTATTCTGGGGTTGGTTGCCGGTTGGATTGTTTTTCGGGCACGCAAACGGCGAAGTCGGAAATCGGTTGCGGACCACGAAGAGCCAATTGATTTGGATGAGACGATCCTTGAAGCGGTAGAGGAAATTGTAGACGAAGAAAGACAGGCACCCATTTCCAGTGAAGCTATCGCCAAATTTTTTCTGAAAGTTTACAAAGCTCAACTGGGAGAATCGCCGCACGTAAGCTCTGAATCAAAACCGCTGGAATCTGAGTCCATTGCACCTAAAATTACATACGACCTGCGTGTGGCCCATAAAGGGGGATGGGAAACAAGACGTATGACCGTTGGACCGCTTGGGAGCGGAGGGGCCAGCCGCAGTCAGTGCTTTACTGTGATTTATGATGACCATCTGGTATTGAAAATACCTCAAAAACCGATCCGGGACTTCAGGTCCTATATCGATAATATTCTGTCGGATCAGGAAATCGTAAGAAAACTCGCCCCGCGAGAATGCATTGTTCCCAGTTTATCTGCCATTTTGAAAAAAA
>CAMYNZ010000305.1:11671-13314 GCA_947259865.1 uncultured Desulfobacterales bacterium
CAGCTGGCTTGACAAATTTCCCAATTTCCAGGACCGGCTGAAACTCGGTGAATCCTTTGTCTTTGTGATGGATTTGTCCAAATACTTTTTTCTCGGTCATATCATAGACGATTTTCATGACCTGGATAATAGGCTTTATCAGGAAATCGTTGGTTATCCCGCCGTCATCTGGGAAAATCATGGCTTTGAAGGGCGGTACGGCTTTGAAAACGACGAAATTGTTGAGGAAATCAAAGAGGTTTTTTCCTTTTACAAGGAAAAAGTCAGCCAATTGCTCAAATTACTTGATCCCGCCAATTCCGTCGATAGCTATGCGCTGCGAAAATGGTTTCTTATTCATATGGCCGGCAGCAAACTGGAAGCCACCGAGAAAGGTTTAAATGCCGAAACGGTGGATAAAATAAATCTTTTAATTTTAAATATTTTAGAGGAAAAGAAGGACCCGGTTGAAGATTATCGCAATACCGTTAAAGGGTGCATCCAGTCTGTTACGGTTAGACAAAACAAGTCTCAGATGGGAGGGCTGGTGTCTAAAATGCTGGACCTGCTGGTCTGGCTGAGAACAAAAGGTGTGGCCATGCGCGATCTCAAACCGGATAATCTCCTGATTGTTGGTGATCCCGCCAAATACCCGGATTTTTTGAAATCTACCCGGGAATTCACCGTTGGACTTATCGATGTCGAAACCGCGGTGGATTATAACCGCAACCAGGGTGACGAGATTGCGCAGCCGATACTGGGGGGAACGCCTTCGTATGCCGTACCGGCGCATTTGTGCGACAATGAAGCGCTTAAATCGCTTTATGGGGATCTACCGCGCATATTATATCTGCAGGACTGGTTTGCCGCTGTCGCCATGATTTACGAGGTGATCCTGGGCGAGAGATTATTTGACCAAACCGGAAAGTTGTTGGTGGGTATAAAAAACCTCGTCTTAAAATCCGTTCAGGGGAAACAGGAGTTTCTGCAGGCATTCAAAAAAGCCAGCCAGATGTTTTGGTATACTGCCGTTAATGAATTTAATGTCAAAACAGGTGAAAAAGAAGAACATTTAAAATCGGTTGAAGTCGTTTTACCCGATCACGGCAGGGATATGCTCACAAAAGAGCTGCTAAAAGGCAGGGCCATAACTGTCGCCAGAATTAAACGCTACGTCAACACCCAAGCCGTGTTTAAAGAAGAGAAGATTTGCCAGGGTTTGATTAGTGCCTCAAGACAAAAAATTGGCAACATGAAGGCCAAATTGACGGATGGCTCCAGCAATCCCCCCAAAATGACAGTTGGAAAAGCTATGGCCGTGAAGGTACTGGAAGATCTGGAACATCTCAAACTTCAATCCGAAAATCTGTCGCGGCTGATAAAGGAGCTGGGAAAGCCGGAACTGATATTGAACACTCATGACCTGATGGAACTTATGTTCGACATCGCTTTACAGGCTATGTACCGTGAAGAATGGGGCGAACTTTCGGCAGCCGAGGGGATCGAGCTAGTAGAAGTTTCCGAGGCTACAACAATTGAAGCTACGGTTTAGCGATGTGTTTTGACGGGTCCCGCTGACGCTAAGATCCGATAACCTTTCTTAGAAATAAAAGCTGCCGCGGCTATTTAGTCCAGGGGTCGGGGTATTTTTTTTACCACAAGAT
>CAMYNZ010000306.1 GCA_947259865.1 uncultured Desulfobacterales bacterium
GGTAATAACGGTTCAATTTTTCTCGAAGCCCTGGATAAAGCCCAATCCAACCTGGATCACGATAAAATACTTGCTGAAGCCATTAAGCGCTCCGGGAAAGTGGTACTGCCTGTTTACTTAAAAGAATCCACCGTTGTTGCCGAAAAAACCCGGGTAACAAATGAATTGCTCCTAAAACAGTCGATTCAAAACATCCGAAGCCCTGCGGGGGCTAGATATGCTAGATCCGATGAAATTACCCTACCCATTGACATTTTTCTCGAAAACGCCAGGGGTATCGGTCACATCAATCTCTCCTTTGATCCGGATGGTACTGCCCGGCGGGAACGACCCATATTTGAATACCACGGCGCTTTTATCCCCTCCTACACGATTAAATTGGCGGCCCTCTTCCTGAATGTACCTAATTCCAGAATCAGGGCTGATCTGGGATCGGCAATTTACCTCGGCTCGCTTAAAGTCCCGACAACCCTCAAATCCGATATTTTGATTAGCTTTAAGGGGCCAAGGGGCTCATTCAAGCGTTATTCTTTTTTTGATGTAATAAATGACAAAGTTCCGTCAAGCGTCTTCAAAAACAGGCTTGTTTTGGTGAGCCCTTCCGCCGCCGGCGTCATGAACCCCCTCAGCACGCCAACCGACGCGACCATGCCGGTAGGAGAATTTTCTGCCCATACGCTCTGGTCTATCCTGAATAACAACAGCATTCAACAGCCGGCCTGGAATTTTATGGCCGAATTACTGATGATTCTGGTCATCGGGCTGGCCATCACCCTTTTTATACCCAGATTAAAGGCCGTGACGGCTGGTATCGTATTTGTGAGCCTTATGATCGCACTGATTGGCGGATCAAGCTATCTGTTTGCGTCCCGGGGTTTATGGGTAAAAATCACCTATCCCCTCATACAGCTGGTATTGGGCTATATCGGCGTAATTACGATAAATTATTTTGTTTCCGAGTCAAGCAAAGAAAAAATTGAAGGAGAATCGGCTGAAACCAACCGTATGTTGGGGCTTTCCTTTCAAAGCCAGGGAATGCTCGACATGGCCTGGGATAAATTTCGCCGGATACCCGTGGATGAAGACGTAAAAGATATCCTCTACAATCTGGCTCTCGATTATGAAAGAAAACGACAGATCAACAAGGCTGCTGTTGTATATGAATACATCGAGGGATACGATAAATCATTTAAAGATGTTGCCGAAAAAAAACAAAAATTGATCCAGGCAAGTGAGACCCTGATATTCGGGGATGTATCCCTGGGCGGTGGCCCGGCCGGAGAAGACCTGGTTGCAACCGCAACCGGCATCCGCCCGACTCTGGGCAGATACGAAATCATCAAGCAGCTGGGCAAAGGTGCTATGGGGATCGTCTACCTCGGCAATGATCCGCGTATCAATCGGACCACAGCTATTAAAACCTTCCGTTTTAGCGATGATTTTCAACCCGACGAAGTAAAAAAATTAAAAACTAAATTTTTTCGAGAAGCTGAAAGTGCCGGGACGCTATCTCATCCGAATATTGTGACAATATTTGATGCCGGCGATGAACAGGATCTGGCCTTTATTGCCATGGAATATTTGGAAGGGGAAAATTTTGAAAAATACACCAAAATGGACAGCCTGCTTCCGGTGATCAAGGTGATCGGCTATATGGCAGACATTGCCGATGGTCTGGATTATGCCCATCAAAAGGGTATTGTGCATCGTGATATCAAGCCGGCCAATATTATGCTGTTGAAATCGGGTGAGGTAAAAATCACGGATTTCGGCGTTGCCAGGATCACTGCGACCTCCCAGACCCAGACCGGTGTGGTTAAAGGAACGCCATATTACATGTCACCGGAACAATTTTCGGGCGCAAAGGTGGACGGGCGATCAGACATCTTTTCATTGGGAACCATGATGTATCAGCTGCTAACCGGTGAACTTCCTTTCAAAGGCAATAGTCCGGCAGCCCTCATGCACCATATTATGCATGTGCCTCACCCGGATCCGAAAACAATAAAACCGAGAATTCTGACACCGCTTGTAACCGTAATCGATAAGGCCCTTGAAAAAGATCGTGACAGACGTTACCAAAAAGCCGCCTTTATGCGCGATCACTTGAGAGAAATCCACAAAAAGGTCCAGGAGGTCATCTCTAAGTCGAGAACGGAAAAGACTTAAGACGCGTTAATTTCGGTTTTGTTGATTATTGCAGCTTGGGCATCTGGCAACTCAAAAATCAGGTTCAAATGAGATATCAACCGGGGCTTTTTAAAAACAGCGGCAATCTTATCAACGGGATGCTTGACCCTTATTATCTTTTGTTATATAAATAAGATATAGCGATTGGAGGAAATGAATTACCATTACCAATTTAACTAAGAATGAGGTTTTAAAGCCTCATGTTAGGCTCAAGGGCAAGGCGCAAACCGATGAAAAAGCGCAGCATACACGTAGTATGTGAGCATTTTGAAGAGGTTTGCAACGCAGCCATTGGGCCTTAGATGAGGTTTTAAAGCCACCTCCAGCGGGGACGCAGTATATTCCCATCTTAACCATTAACCCAAAAATAATATAAATCATCATCAATTATGTTTGTTATTGAATCAACCGGCATCAGCGACATCGGCAAAAAGAGAAAAACCAATGAAGATGCCTTGCTGGTTGATGATCAATTGGGGCTGTATGTCGTGGCAGACGGAATGGGAGGCCACCTTGCCGGTGAAGTAGCCAGCAGCCTGGTTGTAGAAACCTTAAGGGATTTTATTAAACAAGATCCGGATCGCGAAGATGAAATCGCATTGGACGAGGCTGACGAGAGGCTTTCCGAAGAGGCCAACCGAATACTTTCCGGTATCAAAATTTCGAATAAAGTTGTATATGAGACTAGCAAAAGTGAGGAAAAATACCGCGGTATGGGCTCGACCGTATCGGTGCTGTATCAAAATGAGCAGACGATGATCGCAGCCAATGTGGGTGACAGCCCAATTTATCTGGTCCATAAAGGCAAAATCGAACTCCTATCCGTACCCCATACGGTTATGGCAGAACATGCCGCCATCAGTCCCGATAGCGACCACCAGCTGGGCGAAGAATACAAACACATGCTCACAAGGGCTATGGGAGCTGAAGAAAGGGTTAATGCGGATATTTGCGAGATCTCCTCTCACCAGGATGATGTCCTTGTAATCAGTTCGGATGGCTTGTCGGATTGCGTCTCTCCCGACGAAATTCTGGAGCAAGTTTTAAATAATAGCACCGAACACGCCTGCCGGTCTCTGGTTGATATGGCCAACGAACGCGGCGGATATGACAATGTGACCGTCATCGTGTTGAGAGTCAAAAATGCTAAAAAAGAACCGCATCCGATGAAAGGTTTACTTACACGCGGCGTAAAGGGTTTGGTAAAAATAACTTCCAAGAAGCATAATGAATAAAAGAGGGTTTTACGATGCCGATCCTGACACTCAAATTCAAAAACAATGTCATCGCAGATTATCAGCTTGAAAAGGGAAAATCAATGACCATCGGTCGACGGGGGGCCAACGATATTGTTATCGAAAATCTCGCCGTTTCGGGGCATCATGCCAAAATAGATTCGGTCGGAGATGGATTCGTTTTGACCGACCTGCAGAGTAAAAACGGCTGTTTTGTCAATGAGCAACTGGTGACGTCTCACTGGCTTAAACACGGCGACCTGGTTAATATCGGCAAGCACACCCTCATCTTCACCTATCAGCAGGGAGAAGCACGCCCCAAAGAGGCTGCCGGGCAAATGGATGAAACCATGGTAATGGATACGACCAAATACAGGGACATGATGGCCAAAAGCACTCCGGAAATGCCCACCCCGGAATCCCCTCAAGAAGGACCCCGGGGTGTTCTGACCTATCTGTCCGGCGGTGAAGACGAAATCGGCCTCGAAAAAAAACTAATAAAAATCGGTAAGGATTCTGCTTCCGATATCGTTGTCTCCGGGCTCGGTATCGGCCAAACCGCCGCCACCATCAGTAGAAGACCCAATGGTTATTATCTAAGTTATGTAAGCGGTATATCCAAGCTTAAAGTCAACGGCGGAGTTGTCAAAGAATCGGTGCTGTTAAAAGAGTTTGATGTCATAGAGCTGGGTTCAGTTAAAATGCAGTTTTTTACCAAAGAATGAACATTGCATTCATTCATTACCACCTCAAAACCGGTGGCGTTACCACAGTCTTGCGTCAGCAGGTAGAAGCCATCAAAGACGATTGTGATGTTTTGGTGTTCACGGGTACGCCGCCGGATCAGCCTTTCCCGGCCGACACAATAACGATTGACGGACTCGGCTATGATGCAAGTTGTCCGGACCCACCGGCGCCGGAAAATATTGCCGCCGCTATCATCAAAGCCATCGCTTCAAAATTTGGCGGACCGTGCAGTGTTATACACGTTCACAACCCTACGCTTGCCAAAAATAAACACTTCTTATCAATTCTAAAATGCTTGCAGCAATACGATGTGAGGCTATTTCTGCAGATCCATGATTTTGCAGAAGACGGCCGTCCCCTATCCTATTATTCAGATGAATATCCATCCGATTGCCATTATGGGGTTATCAATACCCACGATTTTGGATTGTTATTAAAGGCGGGTCTGAAAACCGACGGATTACACAAAATATTC
>CAMYNZ010000307.1 GCA_947259865.1 uncultured Desulfobacterales bacterium
AAACGCATGCCCGTCCCCTAATTTTTACTCGAAGAAATTCCTTTAACTTTTTGCTTTTCGCAGATAAACGACAACGCTTTTGCCGAGGAGGGGGTTGAGCAGGTTTTCAAGAAGTTGCGTAATCAGAGGCTGCTTCATGATATCCCATGTCAGGAAGCGGTGATACAGGTTGACCAGAGTAGAATCTTCCCGCGTGGGTCCTACCAGGCATTTCAACCACCAGTAGGGGGTGTGGAGACTGTGGGCATGATGGGTGGCCCAGGTCTTGGCACCCTCGCTCTCCAGTAGATCAATCAAATCCTTTTTTTTGTATATTCTTACGTGGCCCTGGTTTGCGTTGGTATAATCATCCGAAAGGGCCCAGCAGATGCGCTCGGGAAAGTGTCTTGGGACGCTGACCACCAGGGGTTTTCCCGGTTTTAAGACCCGGATGACCTCCCGCACGGCCAACCGGTCTTCGGGGATATGTTCCATGACTTCTGCGCAGATGACCACATCGAAAAAATTGTCTTTGAAGGGCAGGTTTTTTACATCTGAAACTGAAAGCGCCCAGTGACCGTTGCCGTGTTCTCCCAGTTCATCATGCAAATTGAGTTGCTTTTTTGCCTCGCACACATCATTTATGTTCAGATCGGCGCCGACTGCCAGAACACCATCAAATCGATAGGCGTGACAGGTGTGCCGTCCCGAGCCGCAACCAACGTCCAGAATTCGGTAGCCGGGTTTAAGGCATAACTTTTCAAAGTCGACGGTGATCACGAATCACCTCTCTGTAGGCGTTAACCGTTTTTTGGGCTGCTTTTTTCCAGGTGAAATTTTTCTGCACCCGTGCGTATCCTGCCTGCCCCAGTGCTTTGGCCCGCTCCGGATTGTCCAGAATGCCCAAAATGGCCTTGCTAAGTGCCGCCGGATCGGCCGGCGGAACCAGGATACCGGCATCTCCGACAACCTCCGGCAGGGCACCACCGGTGGTGCTGATGACCGGTACACCGCACGCCATGGCTTCACCTGCCGGCAGACCAAAACCTTCATAAACTGATGGCACCACCGCAACCGATGCTCTGGCATATTGGTCAACATATTCCTGCTCGCTGATCCGGCCGGTGAATCTAATTACCGGTTTGATACCCAGTTCTTTGACCAGTTTCAGGATGCCGCCATTTTCTTTGGGTTTGCCGATTACAATGAGTTTTATATTACGTTTTATAGAAATCTCGGCGGTGGCCTTCAACAGATAATACAGCCCTTTTAGGGCGATATCCGCGCTGTTGGTAACAATAATTCGGTTTTTCTCCCGGATTATCCGGGGTTTAGGGCGAAAAACCTCTGTTTTGATACCGTTTGGAACGATCCTGAATTTGTTTTTGGGTATTTTAAATGCCTTGCTGATGTCATTCCGGGCACAGTCTGAAACGGTAATAATTTTTGAAAGGGTGCGTGCCACCCGTCTCTGCATCCCCAAAAAAGAATACCAGCGCATGTGTTTCATCTTTTTCCAGGCGACCGATTCACTGCCAACAGCAATCTTGCGATCTACGGTGATCGGGTGGTGGATGGTGGCTACAGTTGGGATAAATTTATCGATGGCCCACAGGCCGTAGGAAAGGCTCTGGTTGTCATGGACGATATCATATCTGTCGAATTGGTTGCGCATGACCCGGTAGGCCCTGATCCCAAAAGTAAAGGGCTCGGGGAAGCCCATGGTTGAAACCCCCAGCCATTCAATAAAATTGATGGGTTTGGAAAGTTCTTTAATGGTAGGCACTCTGAAAGGATCAGCCGGGTCGTAGAGATCCAAACAGGGCAGTCGCAAAACGGGGATATCATCGTCCAGACAGGGGTCGGGTGGACCTGAGATCACCTGCACCCGATGTCCCAAATCTTTCAGCGCCCGGCTTAAATTTTTCAGATAAACCCCCTGGCCGCCACTGTGCGGATTGCTTCGGTAGCTCAGCAGGCAAATTTTCAAGGGGTCGTGGTTATTATTTGTCATGGGCGGCTCGATGCTCAACGACTGTTAGAAGTGGTTTCAAAAAACCATTTTATCCGCCTCAGGTGGGCTAAGGCTCAATGGCGGTGTTGTCCCGCGGATTCAAATGCTCACAGAAGAAAGTGAGCTAAAGTTAAAAGTGTTCTAAAGTGCCTAAAGTTAATGAATTCTGTCATTTTTATAAAAGATGGAGCGACACGCGGCGCAAGTAGCTGCGCTGCGTAAGCGATACATTAACTTTAGACACTTCGAATTTTAGATCACTTTAGGCACTTGCCCTTGGTCTTTTTATCGGTACGCGAGTCAATTACCCTTCACGTCTCGTTTTCGTCAAGTGTTTTTCGCCATATATTTGATCCATTCATTTTTTAGCTTAAGTTTAATTGGCAGGTACCGATATAATCTTAGATGAAATTTTCAAAACGGCCGGCTTGAAAGCTCTCCAACAGCATGGCTTACATATCAGAATAATTAATTGGCGTCACTAGACGTTACCATGTGAACCACACTTTTTGGATATATACCTATGAGCGACGAAAAGTTGGAAAAAATTCTATTTGTTGATGATGAGGAAAGTATTTTAGATATTGCCTGTGCTTTTTTTCAACGCAAGGGCTATGAGGTTGTGACGGCGCAAAACGGGTTGGAGGCCATAAAGGTGCTCGAACACGATGACATTGACTGCTGTTTCACGGATATCAATATGCCCGGGATGAATGGCCTGGAGCTGGCCGAATATATCCAAAAAGAGGATAACACCATACCGGTGGTTATCATGACCGGCTATCCATCCCTGGATAATACGATTAAGACTCTAAAAAACGGCGTTGTCGATTTTCTGGTTAAGCCGGTAAATTTAAATCAGATGGAGCTGTGTGTTAGACGTGTTTTTAGCCAGCGGCACCTTTTTGTGGAAAATATCCTTTTAAAAAAGGAAGTCGAAGGCAAACAACGTCTTGAGAAGCTAAATCGTGAACTGGTGGTCAAAGTTGAAGAGCTGAACATCCTGAATAAGATATTGGCGGATTTTTCCGCCACCAGCTCGTCTTCTGATGTATTCAAACGGCTTGTGGACACCTCCGTAGAGGTCACCCACGCAGATGTTGCGCGATTTTTCGTGATAAATGAAAATGTCCAGAGTCCGGTTGAGGTTGCATGTTCACCGGCTTTGGAACCGCCAAAGGGCTCCACTGACCCGGCATACAAGGCTTCCGCTACAACGGAACTCTCGCATGATGTAAAAAAACCGGATGGCAAACAAAATCTCGAGCATTTGATAATGGAAATAGCTTCGGATGAAATTCCGCTGTTGGTTTCAGAAAACAATGGCAGCCATGGAATTCCCGGGAATATCTTATCTGCGACCATTGTCCCTTTGAAAATCCGTGAAAAAGTATTTGGTGTGCTTGTCACGGTTGTTGAGCGGGGTGAAACGCGTTTAACCGACAAGGATTTGTATTACCTCTCCTTTATGTCACAAAATGCGGCCAATGCCATCGAAAATCTCGCGCTCTATGAAAATATCTATGAAAATTTGTTTGCGACCCTGTATGCTTTTGTAAACGCGTTAGAAGTCAGAGATCTTTACACCCAGCAGCATTCCAGCCGTGTGACGGAAATATCCATTGTTATCGGGGAGGCATTGGGCTGTACCTCAGAAGAATTGGATGTATTAAATTTTGCCGGTCATCTGCATGATATCGGCAAAATCGGTATTCCTGATAATATATTGCTGAAACCCGGCAGGTTGGACCGTGAAGAATTCGAAACGATTAAAACCCATCCGGTTATTGGCGCCAATATCGTCGAACAACTCGGTTTGTGGGAAATGGAAAGACAGATCATAAAATACCACCATGAACGTTTTGACGGCACCGGATACCCGGAGGGTTTAAAAGGAAAAGATATACCCGTTCTGGCCCGTATACTTTCCGTGGCCGATGTTTATGATGCGATTTCATCCGATCGTGCTTACCGCAAGAAGATGGAAGAAAGCAAGGTTCTCAGCATAATCACAGAAGGTTCCGGAAGCCAATTCGATCCCCAAATTGTAGAGGCATTTTTGAAACTTTATCATCAGGGGAAATTCATACCGGTAGAAACTCCCCAGAGCAAGATGAATATCTTTCCTAAAAATTAGCGACAATCAATTGCCCGACACCGGCCGTGTTAAGATTGATCCGGATCGCACTATTCCCTGACGATGGCCCGAACCCAACCTCCGCCAACCGTGTGCCATAATTTCTTGCCTATACCGCCACCATTCACGTCCTAGTCTCATGTCCCAGGAATAACTTAAAATAGTCTTGCAGCGGTTTGAAAGCTATTTGCTCACGTCGGCGACCATTTTGGGGATGCCAGCTGCAGCGGGGTTGAGCCAACGACCATACCGTGCATAGCACGGGATGGATGGTCTTTATCCGCCCTAAGCGGAGAAGGGCAAAAGCACATCAGTGCTTTAATCGGTGCACTTGCAACCGGGTGCAAAGCACTTGGTTTGTATGGCAAGAAATCAAAAGAGCTCGACCTCGCTTACGTTCGGGACTCAGACAGCTTTTGATTTTTATCCGCCAACGGCCTCCGTGGGTGAATCCGCCA
>CAMYNZ010000308.1 GCA_947259865.1 uncultured Desulfobacterales bacterium
TCAAAGGGTTGCCACCCGTAGGTTCCGGCGTTAATGGGAAGATTATATCTTCCGGGTATCTGTTTGTGATTTTTGTCATAAAAAAGAGCCTGTAATCCGAATCTTTTATATCGCTGGCTCACCGATATATTTTTTTCTGATTTTATTTCTGCTGAAATTATGTAATCCGTTCCGCCTTTTACAGGAATAAATCCGCTGGCGATCTTATCTGACCTGCTTGCGGAACCTTTGAATCGAACTGACTTGCCTGAGATGCTGTTGTTTGGATCAGGTGAGGGATTGCCGCTTATTACCCCCCATCCCATCAAGCCATTATTAAAATTTCCGGATAGAAGTAAATTGGGAGCAGGCCTGTCTTGTTTGTAAATATAGTAGTTGCCTAATGGTCTACCCAAATTCAATCGATAATCATCGATCTGGTACAATCCTTTAAAAGAATAAGTTTTAAAAGGGTGAAAATTAAATGAAATATTTTTATCCCATACCAGCAGATAACTCGTAAAACAAAGCTGATAGATGTCATTTGTCTTAGACGTATCATCTCCTCTGGTACCCGATTGAGCCAATATCAGTTTTCGATGCTTGGCAAGTTCTTGAATGCGTTTGAGCGATCGAAGATACTTTGAGGGATCATGGTGCTTGATATCGGGGTTCCAGCTAGAATGAATAAAGGACTCTTCCATGCAACCGTCTACATAGGCGATATATTGTTCGTGAGCACCGTTGATAAATATTAACTTTGGAAAAACGGCCCTAATTTGGGTTAATAGGGCGGTCATGTTTTGAGTCCATTTAATGATAAAATCCTCGCCGGGTAATGCGGATTGCGTCGTACCTTCAGCGACAAATTTTCGAATAAATCTATTCCAAAAATTATCTATAAATATGCCATCGAACAACCTATCTGTTTGTTTGGCGATTCTCTCGGCTGTAAATTGCCGCCAATCGACATTGGCGATATTCATAAGAAACCAGCCGCGATTTTTTTGGGTTAACCGGCGATCGGTAATTCTATCATGAGCGAACCAGTCCTCATACTGGTTGACGATATTCCACTCGGGATAACTGTTATAAACACCCAGGCAATTAACATATTTTAAAATGGTGAGATCAGGATTAACTTTTTTCAGCTGTTTTAATTGGGAATGACTTATTTTGCCCACAACCAGGGTATCTATATTCTCGGCAATTTTTTCAATATCAGCATCTCTCAATCCGCCATATACAACCATATGCCGTTCAATTTGGGCCGAGACAATGGAACGAAGTCCGAATTGAATTAAGACACATGAACTTAGGGCTAGAAATATCCTGAAGACATAGTTTGTCATTGTGAAGGCGTTTAAGAATATTGAGTGTGATTGTTTCTTCTGTAATGATATTAAAACTTTATTTTAATATACCCGCCGATCAATCGCAACTAATTTCACGATCGCGCTTATTACGACAGTGGATAGAAGCCGGTTATTGTTAGTCTTTATTGGAGACACCCGCCTCTTCGAAAGTGAGCATGTCCCTGAATATTCGAACGGCACCATCCATGATACCCATGGCCAGCGCGGCGCCGGTGCCTTCTCCCAGCCGCATGCCCAGATCCAGAATGGGTTTGAGACCCAGATAATTCAGCATCAGTTTATGCCCCGGTTCTTCGGAGCAGTGTCCCGCAAAAAGGTAATCGGTTACTGACGGACAGAGGGCCTGGGCGATCAGCGCCCCGGCGGTTGAGATAAATCCGTCGATCACTACCGGATGCTTATGGTAGGCACCGGCCAGGATACAGCCGGCAATGCCGCCGATCTCAAAACCGCCCATTTTTGCCAGAACATCCAGCCCGTCACCGGGCTCGGGCTGATTGATCTGAATTCCGGATTCAATAGCTGCCCGTTTTCTTTGCAGACCCTTATCATCCACACCCGTGCCGCGTCCAACCATATCCTCCAGGCTGCTGCCGGTAAACACCGCGCCGATAGCCGCCGAGGGTGTAGTATTTCCGATGCCCATGTCACCGGTTCCCAGGATCTGAACGCCCCGGGCCATAAGATCACAGGCCAGTGTAAATCCGGTAAGTATCGCCTGTTGGGCCTTTGTCTTTGACATGGCGGGTCCCCTGGCCAGATTGGCGGTACCGTTGGCAACCTTACGGATGATAAGCTGGTGGCCTCCTGGCAGAGAACTGAGATTCAGCTCCGCTATGATACCCATATCCACGACTATGATTTCGGCACCGACCTGTCTGGCGAGCACGTTGATTCCGGCACCGCCGGCCAGAAAAGCCTTGATCATTTCAGCCGTGACTTCCTGGGGATAGGCACTGACACCTTCCTTGACCACACCATGGTCGCCCGCCATCACCAGGAAAGCTTTACGATCAACGGCGGGTTCCAGGGTTTTTTGTATCGCGCACAGTTTTTCGGAAATGTCATGCAGGCGCCCCAGGGCACGTGTCGGCATTATTAACTGAGCGGTACGTTCCTCGGCCTTTTTGACCCAATCTACATCCAGAGGCTGGATGCCTTTGATTATCGATTCTAAATCCTGATTTGCAATGGCCATGATTGTGGGTCCTCCTTCTCAATTATTTTTTAGAAGTGGTTTGATCCGCCAACGGTCTCTGGCGGATCAAACCGCTTCAAGACTATTTAAAGTTATTCATGAGACAGGGCACTAGCTCCCATAAATTAAAAAATCCTCAAGCGATGACCGCTTGAGGATTTACCATCTCCTCAATTCAAAACTTAATGGCAGGTCTTCTGACTTGCGCTTCGTCCTACTACCTGCACCTTCCCATCCTGTTTGGCGGCAGGACAGTGGTTATCGGCAGGATTCGTCCACGCATACAGCGGCGGGACCGTGCCGGATTCTCACCGGTTTCCCTGTTGGGCCTTTGCAGGCACCATTAAGTTATTACCTGATTCTTGCATGAAAATTGATGAGAATCTTGTGCATACTCGTGCAAGATTCAGGTACTGAATTTTAGAGCCTGTATCTGACAATCGGTAAATTATGTCAAGTCTTAAAAGCAATAAATCTGGATCGACTTTGTCTGTTGCATGCCGCAATCAAAATGTTGTATAGATTTGTTGTCGCATGTTTTCTTTTTATATTGATTATCAAAAAAACAAGTTAATTCAGCAATTAAGAAAAGCTTAATTTCAATTTTTGTTTAACTATAGGAAGAAAACAGAATTCAAAAAAAGACGGGACGGGGGTTATGAGGGGATATGTACATGTTTACACGGGGGATGGGAAAGGTAAAACCACTGCAGCTATCGGTTTGGCAGTCCGAGCGGCCGGTGCCGGCTTAAAAGTGTATATTGCCCAATTTATCAAGATGGGGGATTACAGTGAGATCAAGTCATTATCAAGATTCTCCGATCTGATTACAATAGAGCAATATGGTTTGGGAAGATTTATTGGCAGCACGCCGTCAAAAAGAGATATTGCCATCGCCCGCAAAGGACTGGAGATGGCCAAAAACGTTATGGCTTCCGGTGAGGTTAATCTGGTTATTCTGGAGGAGGCCAATGTGGCCGTAAAATTTGGCCTCTTTCCGGTACAGGCGCTGGTTAAATTAATTATTGAAAAACCAAAGGATATTGAGCTCGTTATCACCGGACGCCATGCATCTGCACGCGTAATTGAAGTCGCGGATTTGGTAACCGAAATGAAAATGGTAAAGCACTATTTTGAAAAAGGGATCCAGGCCAGGGTTGGCATAGAGATGTAGACTGTCGGCCCTGTTCTAGTGACCGTTCTTTCGGCCAGAATTTTCTCTGGCGGAACCGGCACTGCAAGCTTAACTGTTAACAGGTTCGGGGTTAGAGGTTCCGGGTTAAGAGGTGAGGTCAAATTCGAACTACTGATTTATGATCTCTGGAAGAAAGCCAAATACGAATAGAAAAACTTAATGACATTAGAATATGCGGCTATAAACGTTAAGGATCGGATTTACCCGCAATTTGATCCAGACAGGCTTTTAATTCCTCCTGGCTCGGGATAGCGTCAAAAACAAGTTCACCATCGATAAAAATGGACGGCACCGGGGCAGGACGCCCGATGCTTTTGGTCAATTCTTTATATCGCATGGCACCGCTCATTTCTTTGGTAATAACCTTTGTCCAGCGCAATACGGCGGTGTAGTCCGGCGCAACTGTTTCGACCACCCGGGCCATGTACTCACAGGGAATTCAGTGGGCGCCTTCGTGCAACACTTCCAGGTATATTTTTTTTAAAGTCAAATAGCTTCCTCATTCTCTCAAGTTATTGGCCGCAATTGCCTCCTCAATAGCATCTTCTAATTCAAATTGGGGTGGAATGGCATCAAAGACCAGCTCGCCGTTAATAAATAAAGACGGCACCGGCGCAATCCGGCCTGATTTGTAAACCCCTTCATTTCCAAACAATGAACAAGAGAGCTCCAAGAATCGTTTTTTACCGGTTCCCATGAAATCAACCCGCCGATATTCAATATGATCGTCATATTTCGGAAGGAGCTCCCGTACCGCTTCGTCCATATACAAGCATGGCAGACAGTAATCCGCTTTGTACATTACTTCGATGATTATCTTTTTTTTT
>CAMYNZ010000309.1 GCA_947259865.1 uncultured Desulfobacterales bacterium
ACCGACAACTTCGTTTACAATTCGTTCAAAATATATGTAAACTTAGTTGACATTCACTTTTGACTGATTAAACTCTTTTATAATCAGGGAATTCTCCCAAGAATGTGATTCGAGCGGGACGAAACAGTAGATCAAATAAGCACTACCCATATTTTGGGGATGCAGTTGGAATTAAAAAATGATCAAACAACAGGACAGACTGACGACGAAAGACTTTGAACTGATCTATGAGATATCCACAGCGATCCATGCTATTTTGGATCTGGACGAAATGCTACAAAGTATACTGGCCAAAATAAAATCTGCTTTTCAAATAGAGGGCGCGTCTTTGGCCCTGCATGATCCGGAACAAAGGGAGTTTTATTTTATACGCACAGTGGAAGTCGGGAAAAACCGCGACAATGAGCGGATTAAAAAAATGCGTTTCCCGGATAACGCAGGGGTGGCCGCATGGGTTTTGCAGAACAACCGTTCTGTTATCATTGCGGATGTCGCCAGCGATGAAAGATTTTTTAAGGGTATCGATTTTAAAGATGATTTTGTTACCCGCAATATGATTTGTGCGCCTCTTTCGACCCGCAAAGGATTCCTGGGGGTTTTATATGCGTTAAATAAACTGGAGGGAGAATTTACCGAGAAAGAAGCCTGGTTTCTTGAATCCCTGGCCAATACCATCGCCATCGCCATCGAAAATGCCAAGCTTTACGGGGAGCTCAAACAGTACGCCAGTTCCCTGGAGCGGGAGAACCTGCGGTTAAAATCAGATGCCCAGAACCGCTTTAATCTCCAGGGCATTATCGGTTCCAGCCCGGCGATGCTGGGTGTTTTCAGTCTGCTTGAAAAGGTAATCAATACCCCGACGACTGTGCTCATTCAGGGTGAGACCGGCACCGGCAAAGAGTTGATCGCAAGAGCGGTGCATTACAACGGGCCGCTAAAGGACAAGCCCTTTATTGCAGAAAATTGTGGTGCCCTGGCCGAAAATCTCCTGGAGAGCGAGCTTTTTGGTCATGTAAAAGGTGCCTTCACCGGTGCCATCTCAGATAAAAAGGGCATCTTTGAACTGGCCGGCGGTGGGACGGTCTTTCTGGATGAAATTGGAGAAATACCACCCGCAAGCCAGGTCAAATTGCTCAGGGTGCTGCAGGAAGGACAGATCAGACCGGTCGGAGGCAGTCACCTCATCAATGTGGATGTGCGCCTTATCTCCTCAACCAACCGGAACCTGCAGCAAGAAGTTAAAAAGGGAAATTTCCGTGAGGATCTATTTTATCGAATAAATGTTTTCCAAATTACACTGCCTCCCTTGCGTGAAAGGAAAGAAGATATTCCGCTGTTGGCCGATCATTTATTAAAAAAAATCGCCAGAAAATTTAGAAAGCCCTCACCGAAATTGACAGCGCCGGCCATGATTGGTCTTACACGCTACGAATGGCCCGGAAACGTCCGTGAACTTGAAAATGAAATTGAGCGGGCCATGACCCTGGCCGGAACACAAAAGGAAATCCGGGAGGAACACCTCTCGGAAAAAATTGGGGGCGCTTTGATGAACCGTGTTTCAAGACCGGGGGCTGAGGAAACTATCCCGGTGGTCGTTGAACGACTTGAAAGGCAAATGATCACGGAAGCGCTTCAGAAAAGCAATGGCAACCGCACCCATGCGGCCCGAAAACTCGGTCTCACGCGCCAGGGTCTGCTCAACAAAATAGCGAGATATAAAATCAAGTTGTGACAGCCAGACAATTGCGCATCAAATATTTCAGCCTGAATTTATTGGGGCCGTAAATTCAAACACCCATCTTCGGCATATTCCTGGAACTGATGAAAATGAATATTTCAAACAGATCCAAAAATAAATTAAAAACACTGGCCACTGTTATAATCATAGCCAGCTTAGCTGCCGGTACCTTTAACTTACTTACCGTGGAAAGCAGCCCGGGCGCCTTTGCCCAGGGAGTTATAGACGGGTTTTTTATTAGTCTACTGCTGGGAGGTTATACGCTTTATATCGCCCAGGGATACCTGATCAATTTTTTTAGACATCTTAATTTCACCGTCGCTCTCCTTATCAACTCTGCAGTATATGTTTTTCTATGATGTCACCGACGCTGTGCTTGAAACCGATGGTGAAATTTATGAATATGTCGGCGATGAGGTGGTCGTTTCCTGGAAAAAAACCGAGGGACTCAAAAAGGAAAATTGCCTGCGCTGTTTTTTTCTGATCAAAAAGCAGATCGCTCAAAATTCGGAAATGTATTTAAGGGAATTCGGTCTGGTACCTGACTTTCGCGCCGGGCTGCACGGCGGAACTGTGGTTGCCGGTGAGCTCGGTGATGTCCGGCAAAAAATTGCCTTTATCGGCGATGTGCTCAACAGCACCGCCCGCATCCGGGATTACTGCCGGGAAAAAAACAGGCGCTTTCTGGTTTCTGACCGGATAATAGATCGGATTCAAATTCCTGCGGAGTTCCTGTTAGAAGATATGGGAGACTTTCAACCGCGGGGCAAACAGCAGTCATTCAGAATTTACAGCGTAGCAGAAAAATGATGCCCCTCTTCGGGCTATGCTTACTCTACCCTCGGCTACCTATCCCTACCTATCCTAGCTTATTTCAGGCCGGCTTTTTGTAGACCTTCGATGATTTTTTGGCGGTCGGCCGGATTGCGAAAGGCAGTGCCGTAAGATTCGATTTCGAAAAACGGATCCAAGCGCAAAACCTTGGCTGCCGATTGTCTGGCGTCTTGCAGGCGTCCTGATTGCGCATAGGCCGCGGCAAGTGCAATATGGTAACCCAAAAAATTGGGCCGGTGGATCACGCCTTTTTCCAGGCTGCGTATGGCATCTTCGTATTGATCTTTTAGATAATAAGCAAAACCGAGGTGCATCCGCGTGTTTTGCAAAGAATTTACATCCAGGCGGATTGCAGTTTTCAATGCTATAATAGCTTCATCATGCTTGCCCGACCAGAGCAAAACCCAACCGAGGTTGTGGTAACTGTCTGCATCGTTGGGATTGAGTTCTATTGCTTTTTGTAAGGCACTTATTGCTAAATCATATTTCGCCCTGAATGCAAAGACTGATCCGAGCAAGGTGTGGGCAGCGGCATTTGATTGGTCCAGGACCAAGGCCTTTTGCGCAAGGTCATAAGCGCGTTCTAGCGCCTGTTCCGAAAATTCGGTCCAACCGTATTCAACGGTGTCGAGGTAATAATCACCCAGGCCGACATGGGCATAAGCATACTGAGGATCGAGTGCAATCGCCCTTTCAAACATTTGCCTTGCCTTCACCGCTCCCGAAGACGTTCTTTGAAGGAGGTAGTAATGCCCGCGCAGCAAATATTCATACGCTTCCAGGTTATCGGTGGGTTTGCGCATTACGCGCAATCGTTCAGCTGAATAAATCTTAACCGCCAGCTTGGCCACAATCATTTGCACGATTTCATCCTGCACACTAAATATTTCTTTCAAGTCTCTCTCATAACGTTCAGCCCACAGATGATTGCCTGTGGTAGAATCGATGAACTGAGCGTTGATGCGCACCTTGTCACCGGTTTTTTGAACACTACCCTCCAACACGTAGCGTACCCCGAGTTCCTGCCCCACGTCTTTAACCTTCACCGGCTTATCTTTGTAAGTAAAAGAAGTATTGCTGGCAATTACCAGGAGTTCCCTGAATCTTGACAGATCCGTAATAATATCGTTGGTTATACCGTCGCTGAAATACGCCTGCTCGGGATCACCGCTTAGATTTTTAAAAGGAAGTACAGCAATCGATGGCTTTGACGTCATCAGGGGTGTTGTCTGGAGACTGGAGGCCGTGTCAACAGGTGGGGGTAATTTTGACCGGTAAGACCTCAATGCTATAAAGATCGCAACAGCTGCGATTAAAACAATTAGAGCCGCCATAGCAATTTTATGCTGTTTTTTAATACGACCTGATGGCTCTCTGGCCCCCTGAACCTCAGCGTCCCCGTCCTTTCCCCTGACACAGTACACCCGAATTGGATCCGGGATGTTTTTAACGGTTTGATCTCCGATGTCTTCGTAATTCAATTCCAGCTTATTCTTTACCTGGTTATAGACACTGCTCGAAATGCACACCCCGCCTTCATCAGACAGCCCCTCCAAACGGGAAGCTATGTTGATACCTTCTCCATATATTCGCTCGCCTTCATCGATGACATCCCCTAGATTGATGCCGATACGAAACTCCATTTTCCTGTTTTCGGGCAGTTCAGCATTCCTGGATTTGAGTTCTGCCTGGATCTCCATGGCACATTGAACCGCATCTGTCACACTTGCGAAATCGGCCAGAAGATTGTCCCCGGGTGAATCCACAACCCGTCCGCCGTAATGCTCAATCAATTCAGCCATGATGCGGCGATATTCTTTGAGGATTGCAACGGTGGCAACCTCATCCTCACTCATCAAACGGCTGTAACCCTTGACATCAGCACTGAAAATGGCCGTAAGCTTTCTTTTGACACGCTCTTCGGGCATAGAACTTCCTTATAGATACTTGAATTTTGCACGAGTTGGAGGCTTTCATATGCAAGGCACTTA
>CAMYNZ010000310.1 GCA_947259865.1 uncultured Desulfobacterales bacterium
ACGATTTTAACGAAAAAGCTTTCAAGAAACTGCTGGTGCACGATTCGCCGTATTTTAAAATTATTAATTTCAACTTCAAAGCCGGCCAGGAACTTCCCGTGCACAACCATGACATCGAAGGACAGCTGAGTCTGGTGATTATAGAGGGTGAAGGAGAGTTTCTGGGAAGAGACAACGCCGCCATTCCGGCCAAAACCGGGGATGTGGTGATCAGCGATATCGCCGAACCCCACGGCCTGCGCGCCAAAACCGACCTGCGGCTGTTGGTGACGATAGCGCCCCCAATATAATGAGGTTTGCCTGTTAGCCGGTTAAGCCCGTTAGCCCGTTAAAAACGATCTGTTCTGGTTTGAACTGGTCAACGAGCCAACGGGCTTAACCGGAAACCCAAATCACGTGAGCATCATTCGACGACAGGCGGGCAAAGGCTGTTTTATAAATGTTAAACTTGCATTTAGGCCATTAGGTTTTGATTGTGGGCAAGGCGTGATTCGATTCAAAAGCGGAGCGTACACGCCAGTACGTGAGCATTTTGAAATGCTTTACAACGCAGTTATCGAACCATCCGACGGGGCTATAAAACCGGTTTAGGTGTGGTAGCGGTAATAGGCCGCACAGGTCCCCTCACTGGAAACCATGCACGCGCCTACCGGATCAATCGGTGTGCATACTTTTTTGTAAAGCGGGCAATCCGGTGGTATCTTGGTGCCGGTAAGGATTTCGCCGCAGGCACAGCCTTTGGGATCTTCCGATACGGGAAGCTGAATATCAAACATCGTTTCGGCATTGTAGGCTGCATAGTCTTCTTTTATTTTAAGGCCGCTTTGCGGAATTGTGCCAATACCGCGCCAGGCCACATCAGCCGGTTCAAAAACATCCATCAATATTTTTTGAGCCTTACGGTTGCCCGCTGTAGTTACCGCCCGGCCGTATGCATTTTCAAGTTTGGGGCTGCCGGTTATTATCTGATCCGCCAGCATGGTGACGGCCTGCAGGATGTCCACCGGTTCAAACCCGGCAACCACGCACGGAATTTGATACTTGTCAAAAAAAGGCTGATAGGCACCGACACCGATTATCACCGAAACATGGCCGGGCAGAATAAACCCATCAATTTTAACCTGATCCATTGACATCAGAGCATCGAGTGCCGGCGGTACGAGTTTGTGCGCTGAGTAGACAAAAAAGTTTTTCAGCTTCATTTGTCTGGCGGAAATCATGGCAGCCGCAATGGTCGGGGCCGTGGTTTCAAAGCCCACCCCCAGAAAAACGACCTTTTTGTCAGGATTTTTTGCCGCAATTGCAACAGCATCCATAGTTGAGTATACGATCCGAATATCCCGGCCATCGGCCCGTTCTTTTTGCAGTGATGTTGTCGTGCCGGGGACCCGCATCAAGTCACCAAAAGTTGTTATGATGACATCATCAATTTTGCACAGCGCGATAAAGGCATCGATTTCCCGTTGATCGGTGACACAAACCGGACATCCCGGTCCGGAAAGCAGGGCGATCGTATCCGGGAGAACCGATCGGATACCGGCTCTAAAAATAGAGACGGTATGGGTCCCGCAAACTTCCATCAACCGCACCTTTTTCTGGCTGAATTTTTCGATTTTTTGTACCAGCTGCCGGGAGAGGGCTGCATCCCGGTATTCTTCCAAATGTTTTATCGGCATTTTCGTTGTCCGTTCGTTGGGTTATTGAGATTTCACCGCCCGCTTGCCTCGCATCTGCGAGTCTGCGCTTGAGACGCAAAGGGCGCTGAGATGAAAAGATCTTTTTTCTTTCCGCTGAGAGGGCGGATAGAAAAAAATTGCATCCCTTCGGGAGTCAATAAAAATTGTGACATCCGAATGCTCGCTTAAATTACCAGCCGTCTTAGTCACTATTTGTCAGCGGCAAATGAAAAAAGAAAACCTCTCTGCGATCTCTGCGCCTCGAACGAGGACCGCCTTGCGGATCGAGTGTGCGGTTATTCAATCTAATTATTCAATTTTGATGCCGCAATTACGGCTTGCCCCAAGCTAATCCCCCCGTCGTTGGTAGGCACCAGCGTGTGACTGAAAACCTCAAATCCCTTTTTTTCCAGGGCCGCTATCAAACCGGTCAGCAGCAGTGAATTTTGAAAAACCCCGCCGCTGAGCACCACCCGGTTCAAACTGTTTTTTTGCCGCAAAATTTCAGACAGCTCCGCAAACAGCCGAATCAGGGTGCCGTGAAATCTGGCGCTGATAAGGGAGACGGGGACACCTTGCTGCACATCGTCGACCACTCCCCGGATAATCGGTCCGGTTTGGATCTGTATGCTTTCCGCGGTCAACCATTCAAAATCATATATCCTATCGGCCACCCCTTCTGCCGCCATCTCCAGCTCCATGGCCGCCTGACCTTCAAATGCCACGGTTTTTCGCAATCCCGTGATAGCAGCCACCCCGTCAAACAACCGCCCCAAACTGGAGGTGTCCGGTGAATTCACCCCCTGGGTGATCATTTGGATGACAATTTGTAATTTGTTTTGCTCGATGTCTCGCAACAGCGGCAGATCAAGGGTCATTATATCCTGACCCAGGGCATCGTATAAATAACTTACGGCCATACGCCAGGGTTGCTTTATGGCCGCTGCACTGCCGGGCATGGGTATGTAGGCAAAGTGGGCTGCCCGGGTAAATTGTTTTTCATCGGCAACCAGGATTTCGCCGCCCCAAACAGCCCCATCCGTCCCGTAGCCGGTCCCGTCAAATGACAGACCGATGACCGGTCCATCGATTTTGTTTTCCGCCATGGCGCTGACAATATGGGCATGGTGATGTTGAACCGCTATTTTTTCAATTCCCTGCTGCGTCATGGCCCAGCGCGTGCTCAGATAATCCGGGTGCATATCATGGGCGATGATTTTCGGTTTTATTTCCAGAATACGCTGCATGTGTCCAATTGTCAGCCGATAAAAATCAAGGGTGGCCAAATTTTCAAGATCCCCGATGTGTTGGCTCAAAAAAGCCATTTTACCCCGGGTCAGGCAGATCGTATTTTTTAGCTCGGCGCCGCAGGCCAGAATTGGGGATATTTCCTTTTTTAAAAAAACCGGCACCGGAACATAGCCTCTTGAGCGCCGTATAAAACGATCAGCGTCCGCCGATCTTATCGTAATGGAATCATCGCTGCGCAGATAAATATCGCGGTTATGGATCAAAAAATAATCGGCAATTTTATCCAGGCGGCTGAAAGCATCTCCGTTATCAATGGCAATGGGTTCCTCGCTCAAGTTACCGCTGGTCATCACCAGGGCCGTAAAATCATGGTCGAGTAACAGGTAGTGCAAGGGTGTGTAGGGCAGCATCACACCGAAATACCGGTTCCGGGGGGCGACTGCCGCTGATATCGTATTGGGTTCTTTTTTGGGCAGCAATACAATGGGCCGCTGGATGGATGTGAGCAGTCTTTCCTGGGTTTGCGCAATTTGAGCATATCTGTTTATACAGTCCGGATCGAAAGACATCAGGGCCAGGGGTTTCTCCTCCCGGTGCTTGCGCTTTCGCAGCGCCGTCACGGCCGTGTCGTTTTCCGCGTCTACCGCCAGATGGAATCCACCCAGGCCCTTGATCGCCACGATATAGCCCTGTTTTAAAAGGGCAGCGGTTTTTAGTATCGGATCCGGGGTTTGGATTGGATGACGGCTGCGGTCGTAGAGGGTGACCCGGGGTCCACAGACCTGGCAGGCATTCGGCTGGGCATGAAAGCGCCGGTTGGCTGGATCGGTATACTCGGCCTGACACTGGGCGCACATATTAAAATGCTTCATCGAGGTTTTGGGCCGATCATAAGGGATATCATCGATGATGGTGTAACGGGGTCCACAATTCGTGCAGTTAATAAATGGGTAGTGATAGCGACGATCCCGGGGATCAAAGAGTTCCCGCCGGCAATCCTCGCAGATGGACACATCCGGTGATATCAGGGTGGACATGGCCGCCGCACCGCTGCTCTCGACAATCCGAAATTCTTTGCGGTTGTTCACGGCTTCGTCGTATTGCGTAATTTCAACGATGTGGGCAAGGGGCGGTTGTTTTGCGGCGAGATCTTTGGAGAACGACTCAAGATTGTGAATGCTGCCCTGGAGGTGGATGATGACCCCCGTGGAGGTGTTGGCAACTTCGCCCGTGAGTTTGTATTGATTTGCCAGATTATATACAAATGGCCGAAACCCGACACCCTGAACGATTCCGTTAACTTCCAGCCTTCTGGCAACCCAATCCTCTGCCATGTTTACGTATTAGAAAATGACAATCGAATAAAGATACGCATCTGGTGCAAAGAGGCACTCAAACGGTTGAAATTCAATCGCCATTAATCCTCCTCCATTTGGTCTACCAGAGCAGCCGCTTCTTTTAAAAACTGTAATGACTCCAGCGCATCTTTTTCGTCGATTTTATGGATAGCAAAACCGGCATGGACAATGACGTATTCTCCGATATTGACATCATCAAGCAAAAGCAGGCTGGCTTCGCGTTTGACGCCGTCGACATCGATTGTAGCCATGCCTTCATTTATTTTAACAA
>CAMYNZ010000311.1 GCA_947259865.1 uncultured Desulfobacterales bacterium
TCTTCACCGCAGAGACGAAGAGTCCGCAGAGCGTATTTTTCTTATTTCTTTTCGGTGAGAGGCCGAAAAGAAATAAACCCAAGCCCTCCGGGCGGGTTCAATTTTTTCGCTGCTTGGCAATAAATAAATTCATCCGTTACTATTGTCCGGAGTTATTTTTTGAACAATACTGCTGCCGCGAAGCGGCTGTCCGCCTCAGGCGGATTCATTTGTCGGCGTCTCAAAGACAAATGAAAAATATTTAATCTCTGCGATCTTTGCGTCTCTGCGGTGAGTAATAGAAGCTCAAATGTGCCTGTGCGCTGAAAAAGATAAACATGAGGAAAAATCATGAGAGAAGTCCATGTCGATAATATCGTTTCAGCGCTCCGCCAGCTTTGCATCGACGCCAATGTTGAGATTCGGCTCGATACGGTTGAAGCCTTTCAAAGGGCCCTGGGCCAGGAAGATTCCGAAATCGGCCGCGAGGTACTCAAGCAGTTGATTCGCAATGCCGAGGTGGCCAAGGAGCAGCGCATACCCTTTTGTCAGGATACGGGATATGCTGTCGTATTCGTGGAGTTTGGACAGGAGATACATATTGTTGGTGGCTCCTTTGTGGATGCGATCAACGAAGGGGTTCGCCAGGGATACAAAGACGGGTTTCTTCGTAAGTCCATAGTGCGCAATCCCATTGAGCGCATTAACACCGGCGATAATACGCCGGCCGTAATCAACACGGAGGTCGTCCCGGGGGACAAACTCAAGATCAGCCTCCTCATCAAGGGCGCCGGCTGTGACAACGTCAGTGCAATACGGATGTTTTCACCGTCAGAAGGCCTTGAAGCAGCCAAAGATTTTATCGTCGCAACCGCAGACCGGGCCGGGCCGAACGCCAGCCCGCCTTTTGTGATCGGAGTCGGAATCGGCGGACCTTTTGCGCGGGCAGCCCTGTTGGCCCAAAAGGCATTGCTATGGCCCGTTGGGAAACCCAATGCGGATAAATCCCTAGCTGCCATAGAGAAAGAGCTTCTGGAGCGTATCAACAGTCTTGGAATCGGACCAGCCGGTTTCGGAGGGTGCGTAACCGCTCTGGGGGTACACATCGAAGCATTCGCCACCCATATTGCGAGCTTTCCGATAGCGGTGAACGTGGACTGCCATTCCCACAGGGGAAAGGAGGTCGTCCTGTGAATATACGGGAAACGATCTACATCGAGGCACCACTGACTCGCGAGGCATTGAAAATGCTCCGCAGCGGAGACCAGGTCCAAATTTTCGGCGTGATCTACACCGCACGTGATGCGGCGCATGCGAGAATGCGAGAAGCGATCAAGCACGGCAAAGAATTGCCGTTTGATCCGAAGGGACAAATCATTTATTACGTTGGACCCACCCCGGCACCGCCGGGGCATGTCATCGGTTCTGCCGGACCTACAACTGCCAGCCGGATGGACGCCTTTACGCCCATGCTTATCGAAAGGGGTTTAAGAGGCATGATCGGCAAGGGGCACCGTTCCGACGAAGTCCGACAGGCCGCCATGAAACACGGATGTGTTTATTTTGGTGCAGTGGAAGGAACTGCGGCTTTGCTTTCCGGATGCATTCAGGCCGCAGAGGTTGTTGCTTATAAAGACCTGGGCTCCGAAGCCGTTTTCCGTTTGGCCGTCCAGAACTTTCCGGCCATTGTCGTTAACGACCTCCATGGGGGGGATATTTACGCAGAAGGCCGCAAAAAATATCAGCGGCGATGGCCAAAATAACAATAGAATTTTTGAGGGTGCTCCTAATCAAGTCCCGGTCACCATGTCGAAGGGGATTTCCAGGTGATACATACCGCCTTCGAGATGCGCTTTTACCGGCAAATCTCCTTTTTTAAAGACCTTCATAATACCGCCGATATTTGAATATAAGACTTCGGCAACAAATCCTTTGACGCCTCTTTCCTTAGCCAGACGGATCAGCATCCTGTATAAAAAAGAACCAATCCCAAGGCGCTGGTAATTCTCGTCTACCACGAATACCACCTCGGCAAACGGATTTCCCGGAATTTTGATGTAGCGCGCCTCCGCGATTATGCGACCTTTTCCTTCTTCGCCGACCAGCCCGACGATGGACATAACCTGATTCCAGTCCACATTGACGTATTCTTGCATTCTGGCATGCGGCATACTTCTGACTGTTTGAAAGTAGCGGTAGTATACCGTTTTTTCTGAAAACCGATAAAACAGATGCCGCATACCTTCCTCATCAGATGGTCTGATGGCTCTAAACCGTACCGATAGATCGTCTTTGACCGAGCAGGTTTCGCAGATGTCCATTGGATATAGACGAGCACTTTCCGCCAGGAAAATCTGGTCCCGGTATAGAATCCTGCTATCTTTGGCTGCTTGCACCAGACCGAGGCGGTCCTCCGGATGGGCAATATCAATCAGGGCCTGCGCACGTTCCCTGACGGTACGCCCCTTCAAATAGGCGACCCCGTACTCCGTAACGATCGCACCCACAGATTCGAATGCGCTAAACTGATTGGGCAGATCGGCAACGGACAATAAAATATTGGGCATGCCATTTGGGTCCCGGCTGGTCAGGGCAAAGATGGAGCGCCCGCCTTCCGATAGTTCAGCACCAGTTAAAAAATCCATCACCTCAGCAGGTCCGGAGGCCACCGTGCCTTTTCCCGTGTAAAGTCCGATACGGCCGTATAAATCCACCTTTCGGGCCGCAACGGCGGTGACAAATTTAGGGTTGCGGCCGATGATCAACGGGTTGAATACTTTATCTACTCGCTGGAACTCAACAAGGGGATTGTTATCCAGCCATTCCATAAGGTTGGGTGTACCCAGAGCATAGGATGTCAGTGATTTGCCCCGATGGGTGTCCTTACGTCGATTGGTGACTGCCCCGCTTTGCATTAAATCCATCAACGGATCTGTGAAAAATGGCGAATGGATGCCCAGATGGCGCTTATTTACCAGTTGTTTGGCCAGCGCCTCGTACAACGGTCCGATTGAAAATGCCAGGCAGCTTCCATCTTCAATTAAAGAAGCTGCGTTTAAGGCCACCTGATCCCAAACTTTATCTGCTTCCCAGCGGTTGAAGTATATGGGCGGATCAGTTGAACGCACCAAAAAGTCAAATTCAGATACGTGAACAAAGGTATCTCCAAAGGTTCGGGGAATTTGGGTGTTGATTTCACCCACACGGATGGAGGCCTGCTCGAGGGCTTGCCGGGCCACATCAATCGCAATCCCCAGGCTGCAGAATCCGGCCTCATTGGGAGGTGTGATCTGAACGATGGCAACATCAATCGGTGCCAGGCGGGATTCGATAATTTGGGGAATCTTTACGAACCGACTGGGTATCATGTCAACGCGGCCCTCTTCGAAAGCTTCATTGGCGACCCAGCCGGAAAAAAAGGTTGTTAAGCGAAAGTTCTGGGATTGCAGCGTTTGCAGGGAAACGGCATCTCCGAAGCTGACCAGTTGGATCAACTCGAGATCCTCTAAATTTTGGGCTTCAAAGGTCATCAGATGCCGAACCATGGTTCTGGGTTCGGCCATCCCGGTTCCCAGAAAGATACTCATTCCAGGCTTAATTTGTTTCGTCAGTCTTTCTGGAGAAACGACCGTCGATTCCCAGTTGTCAGCAACGATGGTTTCCATTTCTTATCATTAAGCCGGCTTTTTGCCCGATAAATTATATTAACCGCAATGAATATGCGCATAATTATTTAAACCTGACGATTGAATCGCAATGCATCCGAAAGCATGCAAGCTTTCCGGAATTTATTTTCCGGTTTCTTCATAGGCCGTTTCTAAAAGTGCATTGACACTGGCAATAAGTTTGTCATTGGAAAACGGCTTGGTAATATAGGCGTCCGCTCCGAGCGCCAGTCCTCTGGCGATTTCAGCCTCATCACCTCTGGCAGTCAAGAAAAGTATTTTAACGTCTTGAAAATCGGGATCTAATCGCACAATTTCACAAACCTCCCAACCGCTAATTCCGGGAAGCATGATGTCCAGCAGCACCAGGTTCGGCTTGTATTTATAAATCACCTCCAGGGCATCTTCGCCCCTGTTAGCGACCAGGACATTGTAACCCTGCTGCTCCATCAGAAACTGGATGGCCACCACGACACCCGGTTCATCGTCCACGATCAGAATTTCTTTTGGCATAAAGCGTCACCTCCCTCTGGAGACCTTATGTCGATGTCGTTAATCAGGGGTCCGTAACCGACAACATCGGCGGCGAGGAGGGTGGCATGTTTGCGTTTAAAACCCTGATGGCCATGGGGTCCTCCCCGTTGGTTAAGGTTTTTACAACGCGAGAAAGCAGAGTTGAGAGCGGTCGGCGATGTGTAGAATGAGAAGTGAGACCCGGTCCGCTTTGACAGAGCAAAAACGGTTTTCAGGCCAGAAGGAGTGGGGATTCTGCACTAAGTATTAATATATACACCATAAATCTACAGATCGTCAAACAAAAAGACAGCCTTAGAATCATGGCCGCCTTTATTTAAGTCATTAATGGGATCAATCAAATTGAGCTATTTTTTAAAAAACATCCTGAATCTTACGCCCGACGAATAAGCGTTGATTGGTGTTGATAAAAACACCGCCGGAACTGACATTTTCTATGGGTGCCTGGAAATCACCGTCCATGGTCCTGCAATTCGCAACTAACAGCTGGGTTGCGTTGACATTTTTGCGGGCATCTTTTCTTCTTTCCAAAGATTCCGTCTGACTGTATGGGATGAAGGTGTTGTACATATCGAAAGTGTCCTCATGCATTTAAAAATTTCCCCCCCCAATTTTTGAAAACATAGTTTGATTATACAATTTGCGTGCCGAATTATTAAGCATTTGATTTTACAGGTTTTCAAAAAATTATCCACCGATTCCGCCACTGAAAATTATACAAAATTAAACAGGCCTGTTATTTTTTTTGTACGTTTCTGGTAGGCACTCAAACTTCAGGAGCCTCATTTCCGCGTTACTTTTTTATTTAATATTTAGAAAGGATTTACCATTTTTCGCTAAAGCTTCCTGCTTCGTTAAAACTTCAGCGGGACAAAATGACGCGGCAAGCCTGTTCGGTCAAAGAGTACAATCGCAACGCGGTAATTTTTCAGATCGTAGATACTGCTTGACATCAGGGTTATAATATTATATTTTAATTTAACGGGTAATTAACCCATTTAAAGGAAATATAATGAAACATCCTGGGCCAGAACTAGGAAACCTTTCTTCAAGGTTCTTCGCCTATGCGCAGCTAAGAAAAAAGGATATCATCCGAACCGGCGAACTGGCGCCAGTGCTTGGCATTACGGAATCACAGGAACGTGATCTGCTCCGTCGTCTTTCGAAATCCGGATGGATTGTCAGACTCAAACGCGGCGTGTATCTCGTTCCCCCACGAATACCGGCTGGTGGTAAATATAGTCCGGGTGTTGCCCTGATTCTCCAAAAACTGATGGAACAACAGGATGGCAGGTATCAAATCTGCGGACCATCCGGCCTTGATGACCAGATTCCAAGCGTCACTTACGCTTACAATAACCGTATTTCCGGTAGCCGAAAAATTGGAAATCTATCATTTCAATTCATAAAAGTCGCGGACGAACGTCTTGGCGCCACCCATGCGGTCCGTACCCAGAATGGAGGCCAGATTATCTATTCGTCCAAAGCCAGGACGCTTATGGATGCCGTTTATGACTGGTCTCGATTCAACAGCCTGCCGCGAGGTTATGACTGGATCCAACAGGAAGTTAATCAAGATCCCAAGCTGGTTTCTGAACTGGTAAACGCCACGGCGCGCTATGGTAATCAGGCCACGGTGCGACGAATCGGTTACCTGCTGGATGGTTTGGTGCAACCTTCACGATTCATAAAATCGCTTCAGCGTCAACTCAGCGATTCGAAGGCCCTGATCCCCTGGGTTCCCGGTAAGTCTGCGAAGGGAAAAATCAACCGCAAGTGGGGAGTTATCGTTAATGGCTGAGGAGCACTTTGCATACCCGCACAAGACCGATCCCGATATTTTCCGGGAGGCCCTGGCGTATTCTGAAGCTGATAAGGGTTTTACAGCGTCTCTGATCGAAAAAGATTATTATTGTTCACTGGTCCTTCAATATCTCTTTAGCAACGATACGTCCCTCGTGTTTAAAGGAGGGACCTGTCTTAGCAAGGTTCACGCAGATTTCTACCGGTTAAGTGAGGACTTAGACTTCATTATTCCGGTCGCTGCCGATATAACCCGACCGCAGAGACGTGCCGGCATAAAGCCGGTCAAAAGTATGTTTGAAAAATTGCCGGCAGTCGTTCCCGGAATGACAATCTCTGAAGCCTTCAGAGGTCATAACGAGTCACGGCAATATATCGGCTACCTTGAATATCCTTCAGTGGTTATGGAAAAAATGGAGAAATTTCAGGTTGAGGTCGGACTACGAGAATCTCTCCTGCGACCATCGGTGTCCAGTATCGCAAACACAATCGCTTTGAATCCTTTTAACGGTCAGCCGGTACTGCCCATTTTCACAGTCAACGCCATGGCTCTGAAAGAGGCATATGCGGAAAAAGTCCGTGCAGCACTTACAAGAAGAGGACCGGCAATCCGGGACTTTTTCGATCTGTTTTATGCTGGCCGCATGATAGGGTTGAATTTCCTTGACCCCGAGTTCCTCAATATGGTGAAGGCAAAAATCGATGTGCCGGGAAATGACCCTATAGATGTTTCTATTGAGCGCAGACAAGAACTCGAGCTACAACTTGAAGGTCAGCTAAAGCCGGTACTACGTCCTTCGGATTTTGAAGGTTTTAAATTGGATGAGGCATTTGAGCTTGTACTAAATATAACTGAAGCTTTATCCGCTTGACGCAACCTAACTGTTTGGCATATATAATCATTTAAACTGATCTGAATTATCCATTCCGCCGGAACTGAAGTTCTTTTTCCATCCTGAAATCGAGCCGGTTCT
>CAMYNZ010000312.1 GCA_947259865.1 uncultured Desulfobacterales bacterium
CGGAATTTCTATCCAGTTTCAACCCGACATCCTCTTCCAACAGTTTGGACAAAGACGAAAATATCTTATCTTCATCCCCCTTGGTTTTAGCAGCCAGGGCAAATGACATCAGTGTCGGCAGTGGTTCGGCACACTTAAAAATTACCTTTTTGCTCTCGTCACAAAGCGTGTTGCCGGTTGTTGTGTCTTTTAATTTTGCTACTGCCAGGATAGCTCCCGGGCCCGCCTCCGAAATTGGATGCTGTTCTTTGCCGGCGATCGTTAAGAGTTGATTGAATCGTTCACGAGTCTCTTTGGTCGCATTGTAAAATGTTCCGTCGGCGCCGAGCGTTCCGGAAACTACCCTGAATATTGTCAATCGACCGGCATAAGGATCGGCTACGGTTTTGACAACGAAAGCAGAAAACGGCGCAGATGGATCAGGGGCCCGTTCAGCTTCACTACCATCAGCAGGATCGACACCCACGAACGGGCCTCGCTCCACCGGAGATGGCATTACAGCGACGATAAAATCCATAAGCAAGTCGATCCCGATATTTTTGGTGGCAGAACCACACAACACAGGTACAAAAGCCTGGGATGCCGTACCGGTTTTCAGAGCGTTTTTTATGTCCTCATCAGACAGGGTTTCACCCTCAAGGTATCGTTCAATCAACTCATCGTCTGCTTCGGCAACATTTTCGATAAAGGCTTCCCTCTCGGATTCAACCAAGTCCGCCATATCGGCGGGTATATCGGTCTGGGTGGCTTTGCCGTTGGCATCATAAATATAGGCCTTCATTTTTATAAGATCCACAATGCCTTTAAAATCATTTTCGGATCCGATCGGAAGCTGGGTGATAATGGGTTTGGGTGCAAACGTATCCTTTGTATCTTGAAAAGCTTGAGAAAAGTCAGAGCGCTCGCGATCCAGTTTATTTATAAAAATGAGTCGGGACATCCCGAATTCCTCAGCAAACTCCCAGGCCTGTTCAGTCTGAACTTTTATACCATCAACAGCGTCAATTGTGACCAATGCGACGTCGGCAGCCTGCATGCAGAGCTTGGTATCGGTAAAGAAATTTTGGTCTCCCGGCGTATCAACCAGGTTTACGGTGTGCTTTTGCCATTCATATTGATGAAATCCGGTACTTATACTTGCGGTGCGCTTTATTTCTTCCGGTTCAAAATCCAGTGCCGTGTTACCTTCTTCCACGCGCCCCAGTCGCTTGAGGACACCGGCCTTGAAAAGCATGGCTTCGGCAAGCGATGTTTTCCCCGCTCCACTATGGGCAACCAGCGCTATATTTCTTAATTTCTCGACCTTTTCGCTCATTTATGCTCCTCTCTGATGGTGTTTGAATCATATTGAGATGACGTCAAGTGTCTTAAGTTTGATTCGATTGCTGGCAAATAATACCCTCGCCATTCTCGACGCTTAATGGGTAAGGTTTTATCGGATCGTTATCTTGACAAGCACGATGGGTATCGGGCTCTGTAAAATAAGCACCTCTACATGCTTCCTGAAAAAAAATCAAGCACAAGTTTTCAGGATATTTCTTTATTTATCTTCGCCAGGTTACCCGGCAGCGACTCGCCGGTATCTTTATTTTTATCGCATGTTAAATGTATGAGGAATTCTTTGTTACCCTTGGGTCCTGAAATCGGGGAAGAAACAATGCAGCGGCGAGTCAATCCGATTTTTGAGAAAAAATCTGTCAGATCAGCAATCACGTGCTGATGCAAATCCGGATTCCGGACCACCCCTCCTTTGCCCACGTTGTTTTTTCCGACCTCGAACTGAGGTTTTATCAAGGCGATTACAGCGGCCGCATTCTTCATGAATTTTAGCACCGCCGGAACCACTATTCTCAATGATATAAAGGAAACATCGATAGTGGCCAGATCAATCGGTTCTGCGATTGCATCATCGGGCATATAGCGTATGTTCATGCGTTCAATCACGGCTACGCGAGGATTCTGTCGTATCTTCCAGGCCAATTGTCCATAGCCCACATCTACCGCAAATACACGGCGGGCACCATGCTGCAGTAAACAATCGGTAAATCCGCCCGTTGAAGCGCCCACATCCAGACAGGCTAGCCCTTCCACCTTCACCTTAAAGGCCTTCAGACCGGCTTCCAGTTTTATTCCCCCCCGGCTCACATAGACAGGCGGGTCTCCCCGTATGATAATTTCGTCACTTTTTAAAACAAGCGTTCCGGGTTTTTCGACCGGTTGTCTGTTGACCAGAATTCTGCCTGCCATGATCAAGGCCCGGGAGCGTTGCCGGCTGCGGGCCAGACCTAAATCGGCAACAAGGTGGTCAAGTCTTTGTTTTTTTTCCGTCATAAGTCCTACAGGCTTCAGGGTTGCGTTGGCCGGCCGCGGGGTATTGGGTTGGAAAAGACATTTTTTTTAATGGCGGGCCAGGCATCAATCCAGGTTCATGAGCTTTTTGGCCGCGCTGACGATGGCCTGGGCATCAATGCCATATTTCGTCCTGAGCAACGGTTGGGGGCCATGCTCAACAAAAGTATCGGGTATACCGAGGCGTTTAAGATTAACATCACGGATTTCTGAATCATTCAAGCATTCGAGCACTGCGCTGCCAAATCCGCCATGGCGCACATTTTCCTCGACGGTTATGATTCGTCGGATTTTTAAGGCCAGTGATCCGATGCGTTCGACATCAAGGGGCTTTGCGAAGCGACAGTTGACCACCGTAGATGAGATATTATCCTCACCCAGCAGCTCATGGGCAACCAGGGCATCGCTCACCGTATTGCCTATGGCCAGGATAAGGATATCATCTCCGGAGGTTAATGCTTCAGCCTGTCCGATGGGCAAAGGCGTGATGTTCTGATTAATTTTTGCACCGGTGGCGGTTCCCCGGGGGTATCTAAAGGCGACCGGGCCGTTATGAGCGATGGCCGTCATCATCATTTGCCGCAACTCATTCTCATCCTTGGGCGCCATAACAACCATATTGGGAAGGCTTCTGAGATATGACAGATCAAACAGACCATGATGTGTTGGCCCGTCATCACCCACGATACCACCGCGATCAATCGCAAAAACAACATGGTGAGCATCCAGGCAGACATCATGCAGAATTTGATCATAGGCCCGTTGTAAAAAGGTAGAATAAATGGCCACCACCGGTATTAATCCTTCGGCGGCTATGCCGGCGGCAAAAGTAACACCATGCTGCTCAGCAATACCGACATCAAAAAATCTATCCGGAAAAGTATCCGCAAAATCAGCCAGTCCTGTTCCTTCAGGCATGGCGGCTGTGACGGCCACAATTTTTTCATTCTCTCTGGCAAGATCCACCAGCGTGTCGCCAAAGACCTGGGTGTAGGTCGGATTGGCATTTCCCTGATCCAGACAGGTACCGGTTTCGACATCAAATGTGCTGCAGCCGTGGAAATATACGGGATTTTTTTCGGCCGGGAGATAGCCCTTCCCCTTTTGGGTTGTCACATGAAGCAGCACAGGTTCATCTAGATAGTTAATATTATTTAAAATATCTATAAGATGGTTCAATTTGTGTCCGTTGATGGGGCCGAAATATTCAAAGTTGAAGGCCTCAAACAGCATACCGGGTGTAACAAAGGTCTTAAAGGCCTCTTCGGATCGTTTGGCCATCTGGTAGATGTCCTGTCCGACTTTTGGTAATGATTTGAGAAAAAACCCAAAATCTTTACGTATTTCCTGCAGTTTTTTGGCTGAAAAGGTTCGGCTTAAAAACGAAGATAACGCCCCTACGTTGTGGGTGATCGACATATCATTGTCGTTTAAGATAACGATTATATCCTTGTCTTTATGAATATCGCCGGCCTGGTTGAGCCCTTCGTATGCCAAACCGGAGGTCATGGATCCATCACCGATGACGGCGATGACTTTAGAATTTTCTTTTTTCAATTGCTTGGCGCAGGCCATCCCCAGTCCGGCCGAAATCGAAGTCCCGCTGTGGCCGGTGGAAAAGGCATCGTAAGGGCTTTCGCTGATACGGGTAAAACCGGAAAGACCTTCATGCTGTCGCAGACCTTCAAACCGTTCTTTCCGACCGGTAAGCAATTTATGGGCGTATGCCTGATGGCCGACGTCCCAGATTATTTTATCCGCCGGTGAGTCAAAAACATAGTGTATGGCAATCGCCAGTTCCACCGCACCCAGACTGGAGGCCAGATGTCCACCGGTTTTGGAAACGACTTCTATTATGACTTCACGGATTTCGGCGGCCAGTTGCGGGAGTTCCGATCGTGATAAAGCCTTTAGGTCAGCCGGAGAATTTATGTTTTCAAGTAAACTCAACCTGAATTAAACTCCTTTATATGTATGATGAATTCGTAGAAAACTGAATTCATCATGTTTTAGGTTTTAAGTTTTAGGTGTTAGGTTTCCTTCTTTTACTGTAATTACAATTGCTTAAAACTTAACACCTAAAACTTAAAACGTCTTTCAAAATATGAATAACTATCTGAGGGGTCGGGGAGTTTTTTCTGCCAACCTTTGATAATAGCGGAATGAATTATCAGCAGCGAAATCGTGCACTGTCTG
>CAMYNZ010000313.1 GCA_947259865.1 uncultured Desulfobacterales bacterium
AACTCAACCAAAAAGCAGTCTATCGCAAACCGGTCACACTGGATATGTTTGCGGATCCCGAAAATCGGATGGCCGGTCCGGTTGCCAGCCCGCTGAGAGTGGGTGACTGTTGTGCCAATGCAGACGGCAGTTCCTGCATCATTGTGGCCGATGAAGAAAAAGCAAAATCAGTTTGCAAAAAACCGGTCTGGATCCTGGGTCTGGGAGCGGCAACCACAACCGTCAACCTGGCCGGACGAGATCTGTTCAGCGGTCTAAGCGTGGCCCAGCAGGCAGCCGATCAGGCCTATAAGATGGCTGGCGTAACACCCAAGGATATTGATGTGGCCGAGGTCCACGACTGTTTTACGATAGCTGAAATGATGGCCTATGAAAACCTGGGCTTTGCCAAAACGGGTGAGGGTAAAGAACTGATTCAAAGCAAAGAAACCTATAAAGAAGGCAGCATCCCGGTAAACGTGGATGGCGGGCTGTTATCAAAAGGCCATCCCATCGGTGCCACCGGCGGCTCTATGATTCGAACCATCGTCCGGCAGCTCAGGAATGAGGCCGGCGAAATCCAGGTCAAGAATCCTGAAATCGGCTTGATCCATAATATCGGCGGGGTAGGCCTTTATGGAAATGTAAGCATATTAGGGAGGCAATAATGGGCAGCAAAAAAGAGGTCGACGACCGCTTTAAAAAATTCGGCACGGTAAGCTTCACCGCTATTTCAAAAACCAATGATTTTGTCGACTACCTGGAAAAGGGTAAAGTCATGGGGACCCGCTGCCGGGATTGCGGTCTGGTCTTTTTCCCGCCCCGGGCCGATTGCCATCAATGTCTGGCCGGCAATATCGAGTGGTTTGAAGTCTCCGGCACCGGCAAATTGGTAACTTACAGTAAATTACAATTTGCGCCGGTCGGTTTCGAAGAAGACCTGCCCTACTGCATCGCCGTTCTTGACTATGGAGATTACAAGGTTTTCGGCCGTATCAGCGGCGATGTTGCCGAAGGCGACATCAAGGTGGGCATGGAATTGATCACCACGGCCAACACCCTGCCCAACGGGCAGTTGAATTACGTGTTTAAAAAAGTATAAAAAAAATTGGTGATTTCCCGTTAACAAATAATCAACACTAACACCGAAACACCTCAGGGATCAGGGTGTTTTTTTGACGACAAGATAATCGCTTCGGCAATTCTAATGGACAGATGGCTGTAACCGCCCTTAAGGCAATAGACGGGGTCGGTTTTTGTTTGAGTGAAAGTTGTCAACAGCCAGCAGTAAAATGTAAGGTGGTTGCCGCTGCCAAGCTTGGCAGGCAACAACCCGGTATCTTGTCGCCAAAAAAATACCCTGTTCCCTGGAGGACCTAAAGCAAAATACGAAACACTAAACACAAATAACAGGGGAAAATTAAAATGGCAGAACTCAAACATCTTAAAGTCGAACAGTCGGATGGTGTGGCCCGAATCACGTTTGCCCGGCCCAAACACAATGTATTCGATATTGAAATGATGAACGAATTCATCGGCCAATTGGAAGACCTGGCCGCTGACAATGACCTCAAATGCGTGGCCATATTTGGAGAAGGACCCAGCTGGTGTGCCGGTGTTGAAGTGGCCGATCACAAACCCGAGATGGTGGATGAAATGATTGCCACTTTCAACCGCATCTTCGAATGCATCGACAAACTGGAAGTGCCTACGATAGCTGTGGTGCACGGCGCCTGCCTCGGGGGCGGTTTGGAGGTGGCCATTGCCTGCGATATCGTGGTTGCATCCAAAAGCGCTATTTTCGGCCAGCCTGAGATAAAACTGGGATTCTTGCCGCCCTATGCAGCCATTCGTCTGCCGCACCTGGTGGGACCGGCCAAAGCCATCGAGGTTTGCACGACCGGGAAAAGATACACGGCGGAAGAAGCGCAGCAAATGGGGTTTGTGGGTCATGTCGCTGAGGAGGATGGTCTGGCCGGATACGCACAAAAGTTGATCGGTGAAATTCAGGTCAACAGCCCCTTGATCATTCGGCTGAACAAACGGGCGGTCAAAAACCATCTCGGTTTGGATTTTCCCGCTGCCATCCAAGGCGTAAGCGATCTATTCCTAAACACCCTGATGAAAACCGAGGATACCCTGGAAGGAATCAGGAGTTTCGAAGAAAAACGCAAACCCGAGTGGCGCAATAGATAATTAGCGTTCCGGGTTCAAGGTTCAACGTTCAAAGTTAACCGAACACGCATGTATTTCAAACCCTGAACCCGGAACTTTGAACCTTGAACTCATAAGTGGAGGCTTCATGACCCAGATCAGCAAAATCGGTGTAATCGGTGCGGGCAACATGGGAAGCGGTATTGCGCAGAAAATGGCCCAGGAAGGTATCAACGTCGTGATGGTGGATGTGAAGGAGGAATTCGTTGAACGCGGCCTGGGCATAATAAAAAAGATGCTTCAAGAAGGCCTTGAGCGCAAAATATTCACGCCTGAACGAATCGATGAAATACTCTCACGCATCACCGCCACCACCGATCTGAATGCTGTCGCCGATGCGGATCTCGTGATCGAAGCGGTTTTTGAAGACAAACAGGTCAAATTCGACCTTTTCAAAAAGCTCGACGCGGCCTGTGGCGATAAAACCATCCTGGCAACAAATACCTCAAGTTTTTATGTCCGTGAATTTGGCGATCAAACCTCGCGGCCTGACCGCTTTATCGGGATGCACTATTTTTACCATCCGGCCAAAAACCGTCTGCTGGAAATTATCCCCTACGATAAGACAAGTAAAGAGACCCTTGAGAAAAGCCTGCTGGCTGCAAAGCTGCACGGCAAAACCGCCATTGTGGTCAAAGATGCCCCCGGTTTTGCTGTAAACCGCTTTTTTGTGCCCTTCCTCAACGAAGCCACCCGCATGCTCGAGGAGGGGTTGGCCGATATTGCCACCATCGAGGAAGCCGCAAAACGCGCTTTTAAAATCGGCATGGGTCCCTTTGAGCTGATGAATGTCACCGGGATTCCCATCGCGGTGCATGCGGCAACCACCCTGGGCAACGAGCTTGGCCCTTTTTATGCGCCCTGTGATACATTAAAGGCGCAGAATCAAAAAGGCGAGGACTGGAACCTTGACGGTGCTGCAGACGAATCGAAAATTCAAGCCGCGGTGGATAGATTCTACGGTGTTTGTTTCGGAGTGGCCGCCGCACTGGTGGATGAGGGTGTTGCCTCCATCGAAGATACGGATCGCGGCGCCAAGATCGGGCTGCGTTGGATCATGGGGCCCTTTGAGATTATGAACAAAATCGGCATCCAAAAAACCCATGCGGCGGTTCAGGCCATTGCGGATAAATACGATGATTTGAAAATGCCCGCCATTCTTGAAAAACAAAAGGTGCTGGGCAAACCCTTTGATTTTAATTTTGTGGACCTGGAAGTCAAAAACGGTATTGCTTATATTACTCTCAACCGGCCGGAGGCCATGAATGCACTCAATGAAGCCGTCGTACGTCAGCTGGATCAACGCTTCTCCGACGCTGAGAATAATCCGGATGTCCGTACAATTGTATTTCAAGGGGCCGGCAAAGCCTTTGTGGCCGGTGCCGATATTCGTTATTTTGTCAAAAAGATCAAAGAAAATAAAATTGCCGACATCGTCGAATTCACCCGCAAAGGACACGAACTCTTTCTCAAAATCGAAAATTCCGAAAAACTGACCATTGCCCTTCTGGATGGCCTTTCCCTTGGCGGCGGCAGTGAACTGGCGCTGGCCTGCCAGGCCATTGTCGCCACGCCGGCCTGCTCAATGGCTTTCCCTGAAACCGGCATCGGTATCTACCCCGGTCTGGGCGGTATGCTGCGCATCGCCCGCCATGTTGGACCCGAACTGGCCAAATACTATGTATTTACCGGAGCCACAATCAACATCGCGGATGCCCGGGACCTGGGTATCGTAACCCGGGTGGTCGAGCCGGCCGAAATAGACGCAGCCATAGAGGCGCAAATTTCGGCAGGAAAGCCGGATAAATACCGGGTCCGCGAGCTGCCCGAGCGGTTCAAACCTTTGGCGCTGATCGGCGCCCCGCAAAATGTCGAAAGGCTTCTGGCGGGTAAGCTGCCGGAGGGGGTGGATGAGGCCCTGGCAATTAAAACCGCTAAATTCGTGGGTTACAAGGCACCCCTGGCCCTCAAGCTGGTCAGTGAAATCATAGACCAACAAATGGACAAATCCATGGAAGAAGCGGCGGGAATCGAACTGGGACGGCTGCAAGAAATCTTTGCCACGGCCGACGCACTCGAAGGACTTTCATCGTTGGGCCGCAAACGTCCGGAATACAGGGGGGTTTGATTCGAAGTCGACGACCACCCGCAAGCAGGCTAAGTCATAATTCAATAAAGTGTTTAGTTTGTGTCTGTCATGCCGGACCTGATCCGGGACGGGAATGACAAAACGAGTAATATGGATAGCTTTGCTAATTGTGACATAATCACAAATCGGGTGGCTTGAATTTACCCGTCAAGGGCTGGGAAAGGCTAAAGCACGACAGCGCCTTGTACAGTGCAC
>CAMYNZ010000314.1 GCA_947259865.1 uncultured Desulfobacterales bacterium
GATTAATTAGCATTTCAGATCGCGGGACAACGCAGCCATTGGACGCTAGCCCACCGGAGGCGGATAAAATGCATTTTTGAAATAGCTTCTAGCAAAAGAAAGCTTCACGTTTGACTATGGCGTGCCAGTTTCATATACTTCTTGTGTCGTCAGAACAAGGAGGCGTCATGCCTGATTATCTCACTGCACACGATTATACCCATCCAAAACTCGACCAGGAAATAAGCGCTATCGGAGGACATTACGTGTTTACCGACGAAAGACGCATACCTTACAATGGCCGGGAGATCCTGTATTTTGTGGGTTATGCGGTCTTGAATTCCACCTGCTGCGGTGCCGGGGGCTGTGCATATGTTCTGGTGCCGGGATTTATTCAGGAATGGAAATATAAAAAGAGCAGCGACGATGCATTCGTCTCACAGGTAGAACCGATCCGCGACTTTATGCTCCAGCAGGAGATCCGGAATTTTATTCAGAGACAGGAAATCTTTCATCAGGTCACTTTTTGTTGAAACTGCACTAAAGGAGAGCCGGTTTTATGTCAAAATCCACTGATACGCAGCAAGGGTTGCAACGACCATTGGAAGGCATTCGGATAATCGAATACGGTGTATTCCATGCAGGACCGGGAGGAAATGCCATTTTAGGAGATCTGGGGGCGGAGATTATCAAAATTGAGACCCGCGCCGGAGATCCGGAACGGTATTGGACCCAGGTGGCAGGATCTGACTTCTCCCTTAAAAACGGGGAGAGTCTCATTTTTGAGGCCTCGAATCGAAACAAAAAAGGTATCTGCCTGGATATCAAAAAGGAAAAAGGGCGTAAAATTTTTGATCGTTTGATAACCGGTGCTGATGTATTTCTGACCAACTTGCGAAAAAGCACCAAGGCCAGGCTTGGATTGGAATATGAGACATTGTCTCAATTAAATCCGAAAATAATTTTTGCAAGTGTATCCGGTTACGGGCTTGAAGGGCCGATGAGCGATCTGGGCGCTTTCGATCCATTGGGGCAAGCGCGGTCGGGAATGATGTTTGTGGCCGGTAATGCAGAACCGGAATTGCTCCACCTGGGAATCCTGGATCAGGCAACGGCCATCACGGTGAGTCATGCCATCCTGACCGCTCTGCTTGTGCGGGAACGCAGGGGATTTGGTCAGGAGGTGCATATATCCCTTTACAGCACTTCACTCTGGATACAGTATATGAATTTGTTGATCAACACAGTCCTTTCCATTGATCCTTGCATCCCGGCCGATCGTACCCGGCACTCCCCCTTGCGTAATCGATTTCGCTGCCGGGACGGAAAATGGGTTTTGGGGACCCACCATCCTGAAGAAAAGTATTGGGCCACCTTTTGCAAGGCTACCGGCCAGAGCCATCTGTTAAACGATTCTCGTTTTACGGCCCAAGATGGCACCCCCACGAACTATGTTGAGCTGAATGCAATCTTCGACAAAGTGTTTGCTTCCAAATCGCGGGATGAGTGGATGGAGATATTCCTGTCCCATGGCTTATTGGCATGTTCCGTGCAGAAGATCCAGGAGGTTCCTAACGATCCCCAGGCTCTGGCCAACAATTTTGTTGTTCCTTTTGATCATCCGCTTCAAGGGCATATCAAAATACCCGGTTATCCGATCCACTTCAGCGCCTGCACGGCGGGAACCACAAGCGCAGCGCCGCAGTTGGGGGAACATACGGATCGGGTCCTGCAAGAATTGGGTTATACGGATCGGGAAATAGACGAACTCAAAAAAGCGGAAATCATCCAATAAACCGCTTTTACTCAAAGACTGCAAAAATCTCCGGCTTAACTCAAAGACGCAAAAGGCTATGTTGATCAATGGATGACCCTGCGAGCGATCTCTTCCACTTCATCCACATCAAGGGGTTTATGGAGGTATCGATATACCCCGTATTTTTCTGCAGTTTCCTGGTAGTGATTCTGAGCCAGGGCCGTAACTACCACGACGCTGGTGGAAATGCCTTTCTCTCGAATTGTTTTTAATACCTCCAGTCCATTATGCCCGGGAATTTTGATGTCCAGAAACATGAGCCGGGGATTTTGTTCCTTGATCAGCTCAAGGGCCTCAGTGCCATTGTCTATCATGACCAGGTCGTATTCATCGCCAAGCATAACTTCGAACGAATCCAAAATTCCTTGATCGTCATCGACTACAAATATGGATTCTTTACTCGCAATTTTCATATCCCTTCTCCTTTTTATTTCCTGCCATACAAACCGGACGCATTGCACCCGATTTCAGTTTCACCGTTTAATGCGCGGGAACGGTTTGCCTTTCTCCGGCCGGGGCGCCGAAATTCGCCAACGAGTTTTGGCGAACAAATCCGCCAACGTGCTAGCAGGCTGTGTCGTAACTCGTCATCCCGGCCAAGCCCCGCGAAGCGGGGTGCGAGCCGGGATCCAGTAATGGCCTGTTAACATTAGCAAATTCTGGATTCCGGATCTCATCCCGCAATGCGGGATTCGTCCGGAATGACGGCTCTTTACGAATTGCGACCCAGTCTCTAGGCGAATAAATTTAATCCATGCTGCCTGCAGGATGTCTTTGAATTCACCGCGGGTAAATAAAGCAAAAAAGGTGCCACAAAAGATTCCGGCAAATCATAAAAATGTTATAATCGTTTACAGTTTAATTTCGGCCAAAAGCAGCGATTGGCATCTTAGCATCCAATTTTTAAATCGGTTCCACCAACCTAGATAATGCGCTAAAATTTATAGAAAATTTCTCTTTTACGATTGAATCTGGCAGTTTGCAAACCATTTCCTGCACCCGGCGGCCGTCGTGTTTGCGGTTTTTTATTTATAGAAATTAAGGGGTATTAATAGATTTTTATTCGATATGACCCGGGTCTGAGGGATAGTGGGGGTCAGTAATCCAATAGCATGCAATAGTAATGCTTTAGCCCTGAATTATTGGGGTTGATCCTAAAAACACAGCGGCAGTCGGCAAAATAATTGCACGGATTTAAGGGCAGTATATAAAAAAATGGGCAGATAAATCAGGTGGGCAAACTGATGATAAACTGTGAACCGTCCCCCGGGCGACTCCTGACGTCAATATACCCGTTGTGTTCGGTGATCACCTTGTGGGTTATGGCCAATCCCAGGCCGGTGCCTTTATCTTTTGTCGTAAAAAACGGGTTGAAGATATTTTTGATGTCTTTTGGTGGGATTCCGGGGCCAGTGTCCTGGATTACCAGGGTTAACATCTTGTTTGGGCTGAGCGTTTGGTTTTCGTCACAGGAACATCCGGGCTGGCTGCGGGCGGTGATCAACAGTTCACCGCCAGTCGGCATAGCCTGAACCGCATTTTGCAGTAGATTGTGAAAAGCCTTTGAAAGCTGACTGGCATCTGCACTTACGAAAGGTATATTGTTTTCTATTGCGCACTGGCAGTGGATGTGGTTGGCCAGTATTTCTTCTCCAATGACATCGAGGGTTTGTTCCAGAAGCGTTTTGATATCGATCCGTTCAAAGCGATATTGGGGAACCCTGGCCAAATCCAAAAGATCTTCAACCAGCTGGTTGATTCGATTCAGCTCTCTGGGTACAGTTCGCTGAAACTTTTCTAGAAAACCCGGTTTTTCCAATTTACGGGGCAAAAGCTGCACGAAAGTTTTAATGGAAGATAATGGATTCCTAATCTCATGTGCCATACCGGCAGCCAGGGTTCCGAGGGCCGCCAAGCGCTCTGCCTGCCGCATGGAGGCTTCTAAATTTTTTAAAGCCGTAATGTTGTGCAGGTTCAAGATGATCTCCTGCGGTTGGTCCATGGGGTCCCTCAATATACTGGCTCCCACAAGAATAATTTGATCCTCATCCGCCGTAGGCAGATGAATTTCCTGGGGAATTCGATCGCTGGGATTATGAATAATATCTTGAATATACGCCTGAAGCTCGGAGAAATTGTGCAACAAGGATGACATCCGTTTGTCCTTTAATTGGCCATCGCTTAATCCCAGCATTCGGCCGGCAGCGGGATTGATGGTTGATACCTGATTCTGCAGGTCAACCGACAGCAGACCGTCGCCCATAGTAGTCAGCAGTTTTTCAGTATAGTGCTGCAATCGTTTGATTTCTTCCAGCTGTTGTTCCAGTTGTTCCCGGTGGGTAAGAATTTCCCGAATCATGGTGGTAAAATTAGCGGCCAGGACCTCTACCTCATCTCCCGTACGGATGCCAATATTTTGATTCAGGTTTCCCTGGGCAGCTTGCTGGGTATCCTGAACCAGGTTTGCCAGAGGCTGGGTAACTCTTCGTGCTGCCCATATGGACATAAGCGTACCAAAGGCAAGTGCAACTAATCCGACGGCCAGTATGATCCACCGAATCTGGTGAATTTGATCGTACATCGGATCCAGCGACAGACATACCCGGACAGTTCCCCAGCGGACCGTCAGGCCCGGGGGAAATACCGGAACGGATATATCCAGTCCATTTATTTTTTCGGATTCTTTAGAAACCTCCTGGATCAGGGGCTGTCGGGCTGCAAGGGCTTTGCGACTGACCGTG
>CAMYNZ010000315.1 GCA_947259865.1 uncultured Desulfobacterales bacterium
GTCCTCAAACCCAAATTGATCGTATTGGATGAGCCAACCTCTTCTATAGACAGGTCCATGCAATTTCAGGTAATTAATCTTCTCAAAGATTTACAATTGAAGCATGGGCTAACCTATCTATTCATCACACATGACCTGAAAATTGTAAAATCACTCTGCCATGAGGTTATTGTGATGAAATCCGGCGCTGTTGTTGAAGCAGGTCCGGTCAAACACGTGTTTAAGACGCCTCAACAGGAGTATACCCAAAATTTACTGTCGGCGGCATTTGAGTGAAAACCGATTTGTATAGTGATATGGGCACTCTTTCCGGGATCATACTCCAGACGAGATCATAAAAGTAGTTTACTTATATCCTGGCTTGACTGATTATCTTCGGTTTCCTATGATTAAACCATAAAGCATGATTTAATGTTTTAAATCTATTCGAGTTCGGAAGTTTTTCTCGCTCCACGAGCCAACTGGATAGTCAATCTGATGAATATTCATCGAACGTCACTAATCTTCATTGCAATACTCTTGATCGTCATTGCTGCCTGTAGTGAACAATATATTTTAAACAATCCACATAAGGTAGAAGAATCGCTGGCCAATATCAGCTATAAAGCCTTCCCGGAGCGGCCCAAAACATTAGATCCCGCAAGATCATATTCCCATAATGAATCATTGTTTACCGCCCAAATATATGAGCCGCCGTTACAATATCATTATTTAAAGCGTCCATACACTTTAGTGCCGCTCTCGGCGGCCGCTATGCCGAGGGTAAAATTTTTAGATATAAATAAAAAACCCTTACCTGACGATGCCAAACCCGATAAAGTTGCCTACAGTGTCTACGAAATTCAAATTCAACCAAGAATTCTCTACCAGCCTCATCCGGCATTCGCAAAAGATAATAATCAAAGTTATATCTATCACAATATAAAACCGGGGGATTTACAAACCATCTATCGTTTAGGTGATTTTGATCACACGGGTTTCCGCGAATTGGTCGCCGCCGACTATGTTTATCAGATCAAACGGTTGGCTCATCCCACCTTGAATTCTCCCATATTGGGTGTCATGGTTAAATACATTGAAGGATTGAAAGAGTATGCGCAAACCTTACGACAAGTTTATCAGCCAAATGCTTACCTAGATCTGAGGACATATAAACTGTCCGGTGTCGAAATTATCGATCGGTATCAGTACCGTATCACAATCATGGGAATTTATCCGCAAATCTCGTATTGGTTAGCCATGCCTTTTTTTGCTCCTGTGCCATGGGAAGCAGATCTATTTTACTCCCAGAAAGGTATGAAAGAGAAAAATCTCACTTTCGATTGGTATCCAGTTGGTACCGGTCCTTACATGCTGACAGAAAACAACCCAAACCGACAGATGGTAATGGAACGTAACCCGAATTTTCATCGCGAGACCTATCCAATTAGCGGTGAAGAAAGCGATGCGGTGTATCTTGCAGATGCCGGCAAGCCGCTGCCGTTTATCGATAAAGTTATTTATAGTCTTGAAAAAGAAAACATACCACGCTGGCACAAGTTTTTGCAGGGCTACTATGATAAATCGAAAATCTCATCGGACAGTTTTGACCAGGCCATTAAAATTAACGAAGATGGTCAAGCCCAATTGACACCCATGATGCAAGCCAGAGATATCCGGCTTCAAACCAGTATTGAAGCAAGTGTCTACTTTATGGCATTCAATATGCTCGATGATATTGTCGGAGGAAATAGTGAGCGAGCTAGAAAATTACGACAAGCCATTGCCATTGCAGTGGATTTTGAAGAGTACGTAAGTATTTTTTTAAATGGTCGGGGAATCGCGGCCCAAGGCCCCATCCCGCCAGGTATTTTTGGATACCTTTCAGGGCAGGAGGGTGTCAATCCCGTCACCCATTATTGGCATAAGGTTAATCAAAAACGCAAGTCCCTGGATGCAGCGAAAAAATTACTGGCAGAAGCTGGGTATCCGGAGGGACGGGATATCAACACCGGCCGTCCCTTGCTATTGAACTATGATGTCGTGTCAATCGGCGGGCCTGGTGATAGGGCTCGCTTTGATTGGTACCGTAAACAATTCGCCAAACTGGGAGTTCAGCTAAATATACGCGTTACGCAGTATAATCGCTTTCAAGATAAAATTCGCAATGGAATTGCCCAAGTTTTTTCCTGGGGATGGCTGGCGGATTATCCCGATCCCGAAAATTTTCTGTTTTTACTATACGGTCCCAATGGCAAAGTAAAATATGGCGGTGAAAATGCAGCCAACTACCAAAACCCGCGATACGATGCGCTGTTTGAAAAAATGAAACATATGCCCAATGGACCGGAGCGCCAAAACGTGATCGATCAAATGCTGGCGATCGTGCGTCATGAATCCCCATGGCTTTGGGGATTTCATACAAAAGATTTTGAACTGAGCCATGCATGGAATCGCATTAGTAAACCAAATACCATTGCGAATAACACACTCAAATATGAACGCCTAGAGCCGGTTGTGAGAGCGGCTAGAAGAGACCAATGGAACCAGCCAACATTTTTCCCGCTGTTGATATTGGCGGGCATAGTTTTGACAATACTAATTTCGGCTTTCACCATTTATCGGCGCAACGAGCATAAATCTAACACGCGAAGATTTGAGCCATATTCTGAAATAAAAAATCAACGCTAGATTACAAAGCGTATCCAGCTAAAACACAATGTCAAATAAATGATTAGCTATCTTTTACGTAGAATTCTATACGCCGTCCCGATTCTCATCGGTGTGAATATCCTAACATTTGCTTTATTTTTTGTCATCAACACTCCGGATGATGTCGCCCGGATGCATTTGGGACAAAAGCGTGTCACGGCTGAAGCCATTGAACGGTGGAAGCAGAGCCACGGATACGATAGACCGCTGTTCTATAATCGCACCCAAGCCGGCGTCCGAGTTTTTACCGAAACACTTCTTTTCACAAAAACCATCAGCTTGTTTGTTTTTAATTTCGGTTCCTCAGATCAGGGCCGCGATATCAGTTACGATATTGGGCAGCGCATGTGGCCAAGCCTGGCCTTAGCTGTTCCTACGCTGCTGGTTGGTTTATGTGTAAACATAAGCTTTGCTTTATTGATGGCTTTTTTCCGAGGGAATTATTTTGATCTTGGGGGCGTCATTCTATGTGTTGTCATGATGTCCATTTCAACCTTATTTTACATCATTGGCGGACAATATCTTTTTGGCAAAATTTTAAATCTTGTGCCCATTTCCGGCTATCACGGTGGGATAAATGCCCTGAAATTTCTGATTTTGCCGATAACTATAGGAGTGATTGGCGGTATCGGTGCCGGTTCACGCTGGTACCGAACAATTTTTTTAGAAGAAATGGGAAAGGAATATGTCAAGACCGCCCGCTCGAAGGGCTTGCCGGAAATTACAATCCTTTATAAGCATGTTTTAAGAAATGGCCTCATCCCCATTTTGACCGGTGTGGTGGTGGTCATACCGACCTTGTTTCTTGGCAGTTTAATCATGGAATCCTTTTTTGGGATTCCCGGGCTGGGAAGCTATACAATCGATGCTATTCAACAACAGGATTTCGCAATTGTTCGCGTCATGGTGTTTATCGGCACCCTGCTGTATATTATCGGATTGATGTTGACCGACATTTCGTATGTGATGGTTGATCCGCGAATTAGACTGGAGTAGCAACGTTTATGCCATTCAAGCCCGTCATACTGTGGACCGATGCTCTCATCTATTTATTGGTTTTAGCAATAGGAGCCTATTATCTGAGGGTCAGACGGTACGAGCACCTGCGTGCACCCTGGCGGCAAGTAGCAAAACGGCGCCTCGGGATGTCCGCTCTTGTAGTTTTATCATGCTTCGTAATGGTCGGTCTAATTGATTCTGTGCATATTCGCCGAGTACTGCCCAACAACAAAGACACCAATAAGTTAATTTTTTCAAATCAAATTGAAAGCTTACTTGATGTATTCATCAGCCCCCTGGGCACACAAATTGAAAAAACGTACTCGGCTCCCTTTGCAGCTCATTTATTCACCAAAAGTATCATTGAAATGCCGGACGGAAGCGAAATCCGGGGCTACCCTCGCCTGATTTACGGTGCTGCCCATCTCGGCAAATCGGCAAGTCGCGGTTCGGATATTTTTTTCAGGATCTTAAAGGCTGGTCTTAAAGCCCTAATAGCTTGGTTGCTATTAACACTCGCATTTCTATTTTTCTCGGCTCGGCGCAGCCGGATCCCATTTATGCAACAAACCAAAATCATCCTTTATGGTCGTTCATTTGTTGCCTGGCGCGAGATTCTATTAACAGTCGGCTTGGTCCTGCTTGTTGTGTCGATCGCAAATCACCTGGCGAATGGATATCATATTCTTGGCACTGACAAGATCGGCAAGGATGTCTTCTATGAATCGTTGAAAAGTATCCGAACCGGATTGATAATCGGCACCCTGACGACACTGGTGATGCTTCCCTTTGCGACAACGTTCGGCACCCTAGCAGGTTATTTTGGCGGCCGGATCGACG
>CAMYNZ010000316.1 GCA_947259865.1 uncultured Desulfobacterales bacterium
TCACTTAAACTACCGGACACTTAAAAAACTGCCTGAAAATACCCATTATTATGTCCCCCATGGCATAGAGAATGAATTTCCGGCGCGCTATGCCAATGTCACTGGTATGGATTGGTATACACAAGATACGATCGACGGTCTTACAATAACCTTTCTTCCTGCAAATCATAATTCGGGCCGATCTATGAATGCGAGGAATCAAAACCTGTGGGGTGGCTGGCTTTTTGAATGGAACGATTATCGCGTATATTTTTCGGGTGATACCGGCTACAGTGCTGTCTTTAAAGATATTAAAAGCCGTGTGGGCGAGGTCGATATCTGTCTGATGCCGATTGCCGCCTGGTATTGGCGTCACGGGCATTTTGCGCCGGAGGATGCGGTCCAGGCCGCTGCGGATCTATCCTGCAATGTCTTTATCCCCTGGGGCTGGGGGACCTGGATCATTAGCTATGAACACCTGCTGGAACCCCCGCGCCGTTTGCAATACGCCTGGGATCAGATGCAGCCTGAAAACATGGAGTTGCGGATGCTCAAAATGGGGGAAACCTATTCGACCGGATTATATAAACCGGCGATCCAAAGGTAATTCCCATCTTTTTTTACATATCGTCTGGCAATATTAAATATTGGTAAATCAAAACTGGAGATGGCTCAACCCCACCTGGAGAATATCTTTATTCAGTGTGTTTGACATGAGGTCCCCTCTCAATTATACCCTATGCTTAAAAACAGCAATCTACCCGTAAATCCCTAAAATCATAATTTTCAGGTTAACCATTTGGGAGCATGGTCATGACACCATATAAAGATAAGGAAGAGTTGGTCAAAATCCTTTCAACGCTGTGGGATGAAATTTTTAACACACCGGAGATTACCCAAAAGGTCTCCGAAGAAAAACTGATTGTAAAATTCCGATTTACCGATTTTCAAACAGACTTCTTCATCGACACCACCGGTGATATCCCCAGATACTTTTGGGATCCGGGTAAAAACACCGATTTTGATGTGGAGATGATATTATCTTCCGAAACCAGCCATCAGTTCTGGATGCAAACCCTCAGCGTCCCCATGGCGATAGCAACCCGCAAAATTATCGCCAAGGGATCTGTTCCCAAAGCCCTCAAATTAATACCGGCCTTAAAACCGGCTTTTGCCCTGTATCCGCCTATTTTAAAGCGTATGGGTAGAGACGATCTTTTACAAAAAAAATTGAAAAGAAAAAGCAGACGGTCTCTCAGATTCTTTGGACGCGGCAGAGCCAAAACCTATGCACTTGATGCTATCCCTGCCTTTCCCATGGAATTTAGGGAGGCGCAAATAGACCCCCCAAAAAAGAAAAGAAGTATTCCGGTCAAAACTGTTTCGGAGCTCGATCTGCTAAAAATCATGCATACCATCAGAGCCTTTGAGCAACACCTGTCAGACGCCTTTAAAAAAGGAGACATCCCCACCGAAGCGATTCACCTTTCCATCGGACAGGAAGCGGTGGCCGCCGGTGTTTGCATGAATCTGCGGGATTCGGATTACCTCAACACCACCCATCGGGGACACGGGCATATTATCGCAAAAGGGGCTGATATCAAAAAAATGATGGCCGAACTCTATGGCAAGGCCGCCGGCCTGTGCAAAGGCAAAGGCGGCTCCATGCATGTCACTGATGGAAGTATCGGTATTTTGGGTGCCAACGGTATTGTCGGTGCCGGATATTTACTGGCCCTGGGGGCCGGATTTACCATCAAGTACTATGAAAAGGGAGACGACGTCTCGGTGATTATTGCCGGTGACGGTTCCGTCAATCAGGGAATGTTTCATGAGGCCATGAACATGATTTCCCTCTTGGATCTGCCGGTTCTGATCGTGGTCGAAAACAACCGTTATGGCGAGTTCACTTCTATTGATCGTCATTCGGCGGTAACCGAAATTTATAAGCGTGCCGAAGCCTACGCTTTGGAATCCCATCAAATTGACGGGACCGACGTCCAAACCGTTTTTGCAGAAGTCGGAAAAATTATCGACCGGATGCGTTCAGACGGCAGACCCCGTCTTTTGGAGTTGATGACGAATCGCTGGCATGGGCACATGGAAGGTGATTCCGAGGTCTACCGCGCAGCAGAAGAAAAAGAAAGGCACCTGAAGCAAGACCCCATCATAGGATTGGAAACCAACCTCATCCAACAGGGGATCGCCGGGGAAGAGCAAATTCAGGCAGTCAAAGATACCGTCGATAAGGAAATCGCGGAAGCGGTGGTGTTTGCCGAACAATCCGAACTCCCGCAACCGGGGACCCTGTTGTCCGATATTTACTGCCCGGAAGAAAAAACACTTTATAGCGGCTCTTTTGATATGGGAATTGATTTAAAGGAGATATCAGTTTCCCAGGCAATCAATGAGGCTCTGGCCCATGAGATGAAACGGGATCAGCGCGTATTTTTGTGGGGTGAAGATATTACCCTGGGCGGATATTTCAATGTTACCAACGGACTGGTTGAAAAATTCGGCAAAGATCGTGTCATCGATACGCCCATTTCTGAAAATGGGTTCATCGGCGGTGCGGTCGGTGCTGCCATGACGGGAATGAGACCGGTTTGCGAAATATTGTTTGCCGACTTTTTAACATGCTGTATGGATCCTATTTTAAACCAGGCCGCCAAATTGCGCTATATGACCGGCGGTCAAGTGTATATCCCGCTCACCATACGCACACCTCTGGGCAGCGGTATCGGAATGGCGGCCCAGCATTCCCAATCCATGGAAAAATTTTTTTTCGGTATTCCCGGACTAATCGTGATTGCTCCCGGCGATGCCTTCACGGCCATGGGACTTTTGAAATCAGCTATCCGTTCCAATAACCCCGTGCTCTTTTTTGAGCATAAATTGCTTTATGCAGACGCCGGCAAGGTCCCCAAAAGTGACTATACCTTGCCGATCGGAAAAGCGCGGATAGTGCGCAACGGAAATCATGTGACACTTGTCACCTATCTTTTAGGGGTTGGTATCGCACTGGAGGCCGCCCGGCAACTCTCTGAAACCGGTATCGAGGTGGAAGTAATCGATCTGGCGACCCTTTACCCGATGGATACAAAAACGATCCTCGATTCGGTGGCCAAGACCGGTCGTCTGGTGACCGTTGAAGAAGGATCCTTTAGCGGCAGCATCGGCTCTGAAGTCATAGCCAGAATCGTTCAGACCGGTTTTAATCTTTTAAAAGGCGCACCCGTCAAAATTGCCGCACCTGAATGTCCTATCCCGTATGCTAAGAATCTGGAAACCGCCATGCTGCCATCGGTTGAACAGATTGTGGCAAAGATTGAAGACGCTCTTCCCCGGTAGAGATGCAGGTTGATACTGAAAATTGATACCTCGCTAAAAACCCTTTAAAAAACGCTAACAGGGATTTCGCCAAAAATCAGTTATTCGGAAAGCGCGTACCGTAAATTTTCTGAATATCCGTTTGGCTGAAAAAATACGTGGTGTTGCAGTGGTGGCAGCGGGATTCAACCGGAAAAGGACCATTTTCAAGGATATCTTTTAGGTCTTCAATCGGAAGCATGGTCAGCAGGTTACGTATCCGTTCCTGGCCGCAGTGACACATAAATTCAACCCGCCGGTTGGCCAGAATTTTGGGCCTGTATGGGCCGAATACGTCAGCAATCAGTTCCTCAGAACCGGTATCGCCGCTGAACACTTCACCCAGAGACGGGAAATGGGCAACCAGATCTTCCAGCTCGGAAATGGTCTTTTCGCCGACCCCGGGCATCGCCTGTATAAACAACCCGCCGGCACCGGTAACCTGGCCCGCTTTATCAAACTTGATACTCAGATTAAAAGCCGAGGGGATCTGTTGGGATGTGAGATAGTAGTTGGCCAGGTCCTTGGCAATATTTCCATACTCCAGCGTTATCTTACCGGTAAAGGGCTGTTTGGCGTTTTCCAGATAGCGGGTCACCGAGAGAAGACCGGCCCCAAAAAAGGGGGAAAGATCAAAAGACGACATGGGTTTTTCAATAGGAATCGGTACATTTTGCAGGAAGCCCCGCACCTCTCCAAATGCATTGGATTGAACAATCAACCCCTTTATGGGCCCCGAACATTCGATCTGGAGGCTGAGCCGGTCATTGCCCTTTAAGTCCGCCGTCATCAGAGCACCGCCCAGATAAGCCCGACCCAGCACCAGCGTTTCAAGTATTCCCAGTTCGTGATTGGCCCGCATTTCATTGACCATGCGGGTTGCGTTCATGATAACGCCCCGCACCGTGCCGTCGGCCAGGGAGAAATTGTATAATCGATCCCTGGCACTGGCAATCAATTGTTCTTTGAGTGTTTCACCGTATAGCTTTTTTTTTATCATGACAGTTGTTGCTGTAAATCATCGAACAGGATCAACAATTATAATTTGGCTCCTCTTACAAATGTATGCATGAAAATTGCCGTGTAGTTTATTGAGCGTAAAGCTGCGTTCAGCAAATGCCTAAAGTTCAAAATGCCTAAAGTGC
>CAMYNZ010000317.1 GCA_947259865.1 uncultured Desulfobacterales bacterium
AAAATGCGAACGATGCTGGATTCACGAACCCACAGTAGGGAGCAATTCAGAGCATCCCACAATTTGCAAACGCTGTCTCGGAATTTTGGAGCGCATTGACGCTTAAGGAGCATGCCGCCCAAGTGCTAAGTTAATTTTACGCTGGTGGACTGTGGAAGGTTTACTGAAAAAAATGAACATCGAACATCCAACGTCCAACATCGAATATTGAATGGTAAAAGATGAAGAAACAGATTTATGACTTAGAAGAAAGGCTGCTCGAATATTCGGTGAGAATCATAAAGATCGTTGAACAGCTTCCAAATGCCAAAGTTGGCAATCATGTTGGGGGTCAATTGTTAAGATCGGGAACTTCACCTTATCCGAACCATGGTGAAGCCCAGGCAGCGGAGTCCCCAAAGGACTTTATCCATAAGCTTCGTATCTCATTAAAGGAACTCCGGGAGACCCAGAGATGGTTGAAACTTATCCAGCGTGTACCCCTAGTTAAAAAACCTGAACTACTAAATGATAGTATAGAGGAAACAGAAGAATTAATAAAAATTTTCGTTACGAGTATCAACACGGCTGCAAAGAATCAAAAATAGTCATTCAAGGTTTGAATCGGATTTATGAAAACAAATGAAATTAAATTGCGGAGCGGAGCGACATCATTATTCGATGTTCGACGTTGGACGTTCAATGTTGGATGTTCAGTCTGTTCGACGTTCATCTTTCAAAACAAGCCTGAAGGGCACAAATGTAACCTGTGAATGTTTACAAAACAAATTAGCGCTTATGGGAGTTCACCTCAATGGGGTCAAAATCATCGGCCGCCGCTGACGGATATTTTAAGCGGCATAAATATATCAAACTGGCTGTTGTTGCCGGCCTTACTATCGCTGCAGACCAGGTAACCAAAGCCTTCATCTTACAGTATCTGCCGCTGCATCGCTCAATTTCAGTTATACCCGGATTTTTCAACCTCACCCACATAAAAAATCCCGGTGGTGCCTTTGGCTTCCTGGCCAATCAAAGCTCACAGCTGCGCAGTATCATGTTTTTATTCATTTCAACTCTGGCTGTGTGTCTGGTTTTCTGGTTTTACAAAAAAACGCCGCATTCGCATCCCTTGCTTGCCAGCGGTTTTGCGTTGATATTCGGTGGTGCCATTGGTAACCTGATCGATAGGATACGATTCGGGGAGGTTGTTGATTTTCTCGATATTTTTATCGGTAACCTGCACTGGCCGGCCTTCAACGTTGCAGACAGTGCGATTTCTATCGGTATTGCTATTTTTGCGCTGCATCTTTTGTTGAAAAAATTGCCGGATTAATTATTTAAGGATCATATCCGGATTAGTTATAGTCAATTAAAGCAGAATAAGCTGTTATCTTCAATTGAGCAGGTATGATCCCTGGAATCTTTATCCGCCGTCTCTGTGGCGGGCTTGGACCCTCTTCTCCAACTAAATTGGAGAAGAACCTTATTTAATTACATGATAACGGTAACGGCCTTGGCCAAGGAGGCATTATTGAAGTAGAAGAGTAATGGCAAAAACTATCGTTACGGGTTGCGCGTTTATTTTCTAACCCGTAACTCGTAACACGCAACTCGCAACAGGCGCCGATGACTTACTTTATTAGATCTTGATTCCAACACTCCATTACTCCGGAACTCCAATCAAGCCCGCTTCACCGGCTCCGTCGCATCCATCACAGCCAAGGGTATTTATACAAACAGCATCACATAACACTCATGTCTGCACTTCTGCTTAAGATCACCCAGTTATCCATTTATGTTTATGGATTCTTCATTGCGCTGAGCCTTGTTATCGCAATTACCCTGGCAAAGCACGCGGCCCGAAGATCAGGAGTGGATCAAGAAAAAATTCTAAACCTGTGCTTTTATCTTCTTGTGGCCGCTATAGTTGGTGCCCGTTTCATTTATGCTTTTCTATATCCTGAAAAATTTTTGGCTGATCCGCTGGAAATTGTAAAAATATGGAAAGGCGGGCTTACCTTTTATGGTGGAATCATCACCGCATTTGTAGCCGGTCTCATTTATGTTAAAAAAATAAATCTACCCGTCTGGAAGACCGCTGACATTTTCGTACCTTCGATCGTTATCGGTCATTGCCTAAGTAAAACGGGATGCTTTTTTGCCGGCTGTCGCCTCGACAAGCTTTACGATTTGCCCTGGGCCGTGTCCCTTACCCAGCCTGAATTGATTGTGTCGGGAAGCGCGCCCCTGCAAACCGCGCACCTCTACACCGCATTAAACAGTTTGCTAATATTCAGCCTCCTGTTGCTGTTACGCAGATATAAGAAATTTGACGGTCAGCTGCTCTGGGTGTGTGTTTTGTTATATGGAATTGCCGGATTACTGGCCGGCATATTTCACAGCGACTACCAGGGGCACCTTGTCTACGGTGTCATTCCTGTCTCGCAAATATTGGCCGGACTAATGGCAGCCAGCGCGGTCTTTGTGCTTATATACCTGGGTAGAAAAACCCCTTCGAATTGACGATTGAAGGTTGACGAATGATGATTGAAGAACGAATAATGACCTTGATTAAATTCCAATACTGAAATTTGCCGCGCTTTCTCTCGACAGTTTTCAGTCTTCAATCTTAAATCGTCAATATAATAGCCATGCCCGAAATTCAATACAAATCATTGAATCCCTATTTTGCCAAGCTAATCGCTGACCCGGAAGGGTTGGGGACAAATCGGCAGGCACCCGCACCCGTGTATTTGATTTATGGTGAAGAATTTCTTTGCAAGCGTGTTTTTGAAAAACTTTTAAAAGCTTTCATGCCTGCAGGCGCAAAAAGCCTCAATCTTGAACGCATCGATGGACCCAATGAAGATATTAGCGATGTGATTGAAAGGGTTACGACCTATTCATTGTTGTCCGGAACAAAAATTGTAGCCGTGACCAATTCAGGAATCTTTGATTCCAAACAGGATAAGGACCGTCTGATAACTAAATCAAAACAGGCGTTTCATGATGACGACATCAAAAAAGCGGCCAATTATTTTTTGAATTTGATGGGTTTGTTGGGTCTAAGTTATCAAGATATCAGTCCGGAAAATCGGTCAAAAGACTTAAACACTAAATTGAACGCGTCTGATGATAACCAATGGCTGGAAGCTGTCATTGACTACTGCAGGGGGGAAAACTTATCCGTACCCGTCACCGGCGACAAAAAAAGCACGCTACTGTCTGCAATTGACAAAGGATTTCCACCCGCAAACCATCTCGTTTTGCTGACCGACAAGGTCGCCAAACAACAGAAACTGTACACCAGCATAAACAAACATGGCATGATCATTGACTGTTCTATTCCCAGGGGGAACCGTCGGGCAGATATATCGGCCCAGAAAAAGGCCCTGACCGAGCGACTGAATGCCATGTTGAAAAAGAATCAAATATCCATTGAGCCGGATGCTCAACAGGCCCTGTATGACATGACCGGTTTTGATCTGCGCACCTTTTCCCAAAACGTTGATAAACTGATATCCTTTGTTGGACAACGCAAAGAGATCACCCGCAGCGATGTTGACTTTGTGATCAAAAGGACTAAAAAGGACCCCATTTATGCGTTTACGAATGCGATTACGGATCAAAATACGGATGAAGCGCTTTTCTATCTAGAATCTCTGCTTTTCGATGCTGTGCAGCCGATTCGACCCGAGCAAATTCTGGTGGCAATGGCCAATCAGATAAGAAAACTGATGCTTATCAAGGGCTTTGTCGCCAGTCCCGTGGGTGAAAGCTGGTATGCGGGCTGTACTTTCGGGGATTTCAAAAAAAGCGTTTTACCTGCCATCAGAAAATACGATAAAAATATATTAGACCGAGTCTCCGCCTGGCAGGACATACGATCGACGGATACCGGCCCGCAAAAGGCAATGACCCAAAAAGCATCCAAAAAAAAGCAGCCGGCAGCCACGGAATTGTTGATCGCAAAAAATCCCCAAAATCCATATCCGATATATCAAATGTTTAAGAAATCGGACACATTTACAGAGGAACAACTGCTTTTCGCGATGGAATCCTTGAATCGCGCGGATTTGCGGATCAAAACGTCGGTGCAAAACAAAAAGCTTATTTTGGAAGAGGCAATTCTAAGGATTTGCCGATAATTCAGGTTATCCTATTTAGTTTTTATCCAAATCAATTGGCTAAAACTGCTGCAGAAAGTATGCTTGCAATTCAGAGGTTATTAATTGGCCGCCCGCTCACTTTGTTCTCTCGACAGACGCTGACGGACACAGACTTTTGCCTCCGCGACCTGCGGAGGCAAAATCAGCAATCCCGCTGACGCGGGAAACCATCTGCTTAACTGCCTGAAAGGCATGCGGGTTTTGCCCGGGCAAGTCGCCCGGGCAAAAATGGATTGTCTGCGTTATGTCTGCGTGGGTCTGCGGCTAATTTTAACTTTGAGCTTTGAGCTTTCAGCTATGAGCTAAATGGAATAACAATGGGATTTATCAGATTATGACGATCATCAAAGAACTGGTGCAGGATTTAAAGAAGAAGTGAGCGCTTCATTTTCAATACAGATACTGCCATCTTAAAATGTTGTCTCCATTATCATGCGCTTTGTAAAACCGATGATAGTTAAGCACTTTTTGAACATACTTGCGGGTGTCCTTGTAGGGCGGTACCCCATTATATTTCAAAACCTTCCCAATACCTGCATTGTAAGCTGCCAGCGATAATCTAACATTACCATCAAATCGATTCAGCAATAATTTAAAGTATTTTACACCGGCATTAATGTTTTGCACCGGGTTGAAGCTATTTTCCACGCCCAGCTCTCTTGCCGTAACCGGCATTAACTGCATGAGGCCCCTTGCACCTTTGTTGGAAATGGCATAGATGTTAAAACGGGATTCCGTCAGTATAATGGCCCTTACAATCGCTGAATCGACCTTGTGACGCCGGGACGCTTCATGGATAATTAAATCGAATAAGCGATCGGGGTTTTGTTGCTGAGCGGTTAGCAGTGTTTTTACCGGATCGAAACCAAGCGCCTTATCCGGAAAAAATGATGGAATCATCGGCCGATGATGGATCGCTGTTTCATGCGGGTTGGAATGATCCACCCGCGTATTGTAGGGCGACAGCGCGATGGCGCTCAAAATCATAATGGCACAAAGCCACCACAACGCCAGCGTTTTTAAAGAATATGTATTAGTTTTGTCCATTTTTATTGGCCTTCGCCTGAATACCCTGCAGCTTGCTGCAGGGATGAAAGGCAAGGTGAACCGCGTCGAAGCTCGCCAGAGCGCAGGCGGGTTAGGCTACGGCGCAATTCCGCTTTGATACCCCGCAGCTTGCTGCGGGGAGCTTCATTCCCTGA
>CAMYNZ010000318.1 GCA_947259865.1 uncultured Desulfobacterales bacterium
GCCGTATTTCGCGCGAGAGTCGGCACAGATCGCGCGCAAATTCAAAGGTCAGTAAAAATTCAGGCGGGATGCGGCGGCGATAAAAGTTTTCCAGCCTTTTTATTTGATTTGCTTTTAGACCGCCCGTATTTCCGTAAAGCTTTTTCAAGAAGGAAAACTTAGTGGGCTTTGTACGAATGGATATTGTGCAGCAAGAAAATTCATGGTGTTAATTCCGCTCATATTCTTTCAACAAGGGCTACCGATTGCCAATAATTTATTCTGTATCCAAAACCTGGTCCTTTGGGCTGATCTTTACCCACGCTTGACACCGGGGGATTAAGGGCCAGACTGTAGCGGATGAGGAGAATCTTGATTCACAAGAATAGAATACATTTCAGTCGCAGTATCCAGACGCTGAATACCGCGCCAAAGAACCTGAGTGCCAGGGGGGCCGTCGCTTTTTCTTCCAAGATGTCCTCCCAATGCACCAACCATAAGCATTGCTTCACCCAATGTGGGCGGCTTTTCCGGAGCGATCGGTGTTCTTTGGGCATAGCAGCAGAGCGCTTTCCATTCTATATCCTTGAAGAAGACGGTACAGGGTACTTCAGGAGTCTCACGGCCAAGCATCGTCAGGTGATATATTCGCCACGCCACAACCATGTCGACACCAAGACAGGCCTCAATTCGATCCGCTGTGCTGAGTTGACGATCTTTTATCCGACAACCACTTTTCAAAGTGCGATGATAAACCTCTATCCCCCAACGGCCAGAATACCATTCGACACGTTTTGTTGCATCACTGAAGTTCGTAACTTCCGCTGTCGTCAAAAGCATCCATTCAATTGGAGTTGGGACTTCTTCCGGCCCCACTTGCTCCTGAACATATACCGCCCATACCCGTACACAGGGATAAGATCCACAACTGCCCGGAGGACTCAACTCAACTTCGGCAAAACGAATATCAACATAAGTATCACGCGCTTTGCGCGATCCGCTACGAGGGACATGGATTTTAAGTGCGCCGCATACTTCAACTTTGGCCATAAAATCCCACAAGGACTGCTGCTCTACTTTACGTTGGCGAGACTTATTTTGTCGGACCAACAGTCTGGGACCATCAGCGGCTTTACACGCTTCCAAAAACAACTCGTAGATGTCCGATTCACGATCTCCGATACTGACCAGCATCGTAGTTGGACACAGCTTTTGAACCTCGGCCAGCTTGCGAAAGCTTCGCAGCCATTTCATGCTTTCTTTTTGTTCTATCGGCAGCTGTTTGCGTCGAGAACTCTTATTTTTATCTTGAGGATCGCGTGCCCAACATTGAGCGTCCAATATACCCAAGGGGGTTCCGTCTTCGGTAAAAGCCAGCGTGTCGTGGAGTATCAAACCAACAAATTGATCGTTCGCATTTCGGATGGGCCCAAGACCTTCGGCTGCCGGATGTGTACTATAATTGAGGACGGTCGTATCCTGCGGAGCCAAGACAACTTGATGCTCCTTGATCCGCTCGATAGTTGCCTCAGTATGAGGAGTCAAAACAACATCCATGGTTACTTTTTCATTTTGAAAAAAGCGGTAAGCGCCTATGGTTCGGGCTCTGCTGCCGCAAGCCTCACTCATATTGGCTTGCGGACGGTTATAAAAATCCCGGGCAACGGTATACAAGCGTTGCCTCAAACGGGTATCATACAAACGTGTCGTACCAAACTCCTCTTCGGCCCAGTGGGCTGGTTGCTGGATAGGTGGCATATCTCCCAATCGAATCGGCGGCGAAGCACAAAGTGTTTCTTGCCAGCGAGAACAAAGATAGTAAAGAAAAATCTTTTTGGCAACTCCGTCTCTGCGCCCAGCCGTATCACCAATGTAATTCCAGTTGGCCGCTTTATAGCACGTACCATCAAAATAGGTCGGATTAACAAATGTTTCCACGATAACAGGGCGAACATGGTAGCGTTGTTGCCAGTCGCGCTCAAGACGGCCGAGTGCCAACGACAAAACATGAGAAGCAAGATTTTTGACTCTGACTGTCGGCACAATCAAAAATCGACTATTACAGACAACCCTATCAAGGTTTGTCCGTTGGGCGCTCTCAGTCCACCCGATGTGTCGATCACGAGCTTTGAGCGCCCAAGTTGCCGAACTGAAAGCAAGTGCGCCCAGGAAGCCGCAAATCGAGCTTTTGACCAAATATCTGATTTGAGCACCGCACAACGGTCCGCTGCCAAGATAGTGGAAACGATCCATAAGCGCAAACCAGATCTTGGATTGCTTGGCATAACGACTGGAAACAGGCTCAACCGTGATCTCGCCCAGTTCGGGCAACGAGCAGTTAACATTAACAACATCGAGAACAATCGCATGGCCGTTTTTTTGTTGAAAGCTGTATGTGGCCTTAATCGGCGGCAGCGCCAAAATACCACGGCGATTCAAGCCGGCCAAAGCCTTGCGGCAACTCATGTCTTGGAGTCGGCCATCATCGGCCCGCCAGTCGAGCCAGTGACACACCCGCCGCGACAGCTCGCGGCGTGATATGGATGGCTCTTTGCACACGGTTGTTTGAATTTTATCAATAAGAGGCTTGGAAAAATGTTGGCCGCAAATATCCATGCCTATTTACATAACACATGCAACCCACGGTGTCAAGTGTGTGCACGGCTCAGTCCTTTGGGCCAGGTCAGAGATAATGGGCTCTGCCATGAAAATAATACAAAGTGTCGAGTGAACTAAAGTTAAAAGTGATCTAAAGTTAATGTATCGCTTTGCTCTGTCGTTAATAAAAAAAGATAGAATTCCTTAATTTTAGGCACTTTAGCTCATTTTAGTTCACTTTAGGCACATATATGTAATAAAACCAACACTCCCTTTCAGGGAGGAACCAGTGCCGGGTCCTCTGGACCCGGGTATCTACTTTTAGCTGTATCACACGATAGGGTGTGTATTCAGCTTCCGGTCACCACTTCTTCAGAGGCCAGACTCTCGAAACGAGTATAGGTATTAAGAAATGTTAAAAAAACATCTCCTGTGGGGCCGTTGCGTTGCTTGGACAGCAAAATTTCGGCAATGCCTTTGTTGGGGTTATCTTCTTCCTTGTTGTATACTTCATCCCTGTATATAAAAGCGACGACGTCCGCATCCTGTTCCAGAGCACCTGATTCTCTCAAGTCTGAAAGCCGGGGTCTTTTGTCAGTTCGTTGTTCAAGCATCCGGTTGAGCTGCGATAATGCCAAAACCGGCAAATCCAGTTCTTTGGCAAGCGCTTTTAAGGATCTGGATATCTCCGAAATTTCAAGATCTCTGCGCTCAGCACTTGCCCGGCCTTGCATGAGCTGCAAATAATCGATGATGATTAAACCGATATTTTTGTCCATCTTTAGCCGCCGAGCTTTGGCCCGGATTTCCATGGCCGTCATGGTCGGAGAATCGTCGATATAGATAGGGGATTCCGACAGAATACCGGCAGCGTCGGTGAGCCGCTGCCAATCTTCCATGCTGAAAAAACCGCCTCTTAAGCGCGATGAATCGATGCGCGCCTCCGAACAAAGCATTCGCAGCGAGAGCTGTTCTTTGGACATTTCCAACGAAAAGATGGCCACCGGTATACCCGTATCCACGGCAGCATTTCTGGCAATGTTCAGTGCCAGGGCAGTTTTGCCCATACTGGGTCGTGCGGCCAGTATAATGAGGTCGGAGTTTTGAAATCCTGAGGTCAGATTGTCCAGACGGCTGTATCCCGTGGGTACACCGGTTACCAGGCTGCGGTTACCCTGGTTTTCCTCCAATGTTTCTATGTTGCCGAGAATGATCTTGCTCAGCGGATAAAAGGCCTGGCGAGATTTTTTCTCGGAAATTTCGAACACCGCCGCTTCTGCAAAATCCATGACATCATCAGCATTGCCCCGTTGCTCGAAACATCGTTTTACAATCGCATTGGCCTTTTCAATCAGCCGCCGCAACGATGCCTTGTCGTGGACGATTTTAGCGTAATATTGCGCATTGACCGCCAAGGGGACCGTGTCGACCAGTCTGGCAAGATAGCTGGCACTTACGATCTCCTCCAGTTGTCCTTTTTCTTTTAACTTGTTGGCTAGGGTGACAAGGTCGACCGGCTCTGCTTTGTCAAACAGGTCGGTAATAGCAGCGTAGATCTTTTGGTGTGCTGTCCGGTAAAAATCCTGCGGTGCCAGTATCTCGATGACATCCAGCAGGGTGTTGTTATCGATCAAGATGGCACTGATGATGGATTCTTCCGCCTCGATGTTTTGTGGAGGAAGATTTAAGTCTGAATGATCTGGTTTTTGCCCCTGACGTTCGGCCATGATTCTTTAAACATCTACTCGGGTACAATTTCAACTGTTATTTCGGGTTCGACTTCTTTGTAAACCCGGATTGGAATTTTGAAACTGCCAATTTCTTTGAGCGGCTCTTTCAGGAGTATCATTCTTTTTTCGACGACAATGTCCTGATCGGCCAAG
>CAMYNZ010000319.1:0-1465 GCA_947259865.1 uncultured Desulfobacterales bacterium
CGGCATACCCGGTTTAAGTATATTCGGCTTTGAACTTGCGACCATTGAAAGTTACTATTACCTGGTGTGGGCCACCGTGTTTGCCGTATTTATATTTACAATTAATGTAATCCAATCCCGCATCGGGCGCGCCCTGAGGGCTATCCATGCCAGTGCGCCGGCCGCCAGCGCCATGGGAGTCGATGTTTCGCGTTTCAAGATTCTGATCTTTATTTACTCGGCGGTTCTGGCATCGCTGGCGGGTAGTTATTATGCTCATTATATGAATTTTGTTAATCCATCCACCTTTGATTTGTTTTTCTCGATCAAGCTATTAATTATGATCGCTTTGGGCGGTATGCACGAAATTTGGGGTGCGATTGTCGGAGCCATCTTGATCACCTTTTTAAGTTTCGAGTGGCTGCATTTTTTTGAAGAATATGAGATTGTTGTTTATGGCATCATTTTACTTTTAGTGACCATGTTTCTACCCCACGGCCTGACAGGAGTTCCGGGTATTGTCAGAAGCTGGTTCAGGAGATAGTGTCGGTGGCGCAGGAAAATAATACCAATTATATTCTTGAAGTGCAGGAAGTGCTTATGGCCTTTGGGGGGCTCACGGCCCTTATCAACCTGAACCTTCAGGTCGAAAAAGAGACCATCAAGGCCGTCATCGGTCCCAACGGTGCGGGTAAAACCACCCTTTTTAATATCATAACCGGCAGTTTCCCGCCCACGGAAGGCGCCGTGCGTTTTAAGGGTCAAGCCATCGAACACCTGAAGGCCCATAAAATTGCTGATCTCGGTATTTCCCGCACCTTTCAGGCAGTTGAACTGTTTGACAATATGACCGTTCTTGAAAATGTCATGCTGGGATGTCATACCCGAACCCGTTCCTCCTTTATTGGATCAGGTTTTCAGTCGCCGTTTGTCCGGCGGGAGGAAAAGGAGATCCACAACCGGGCCATGGAAATCCTGGAATTTATCGCTTTGAACGAAAAATCCGCCGAATCAGCCGCCAGTCTGCCATTGGGTGATCGGAAAATACTCGAGATCGGCAGAGCCCTGGCAACTCAACCCGAATTGGTTTGCCTGGATGAACCCGCGGCCGGTCTCAACGAAACTGAAACCGAGACAGCCTGCACTCTGATAAAAGCCATCAAAGATAGTGGCATCACCGTCCTGCTGGTGGAGCATGACATGAAAGTTGTTATGAACATCTCCGATGAGATCATGGTACTAAATTATGGCGAAAAAATTGCGGAGGGCACACCTGCTGAAATCCAAAATAACCCTGCGGTGATTGAGGCCTATTTAGGCGGCAGCGAGGACATCGATGCTTATAATCAAGGCGATTAGCACCTTTTATGACAGCATAGCAGCGCTCAGAAATGTCTCTCTGAACGTGACCGAAGGGATGGTTGTATCCATTATCGGCGCAAATGGTGCCGGCAAATCCACTCTGTTAAAATCCATATCCGGTTTG
>CAMYNZ010000319.1:1519-8061 GCA_947259865.1 uncultured Desulfobacterales bacterium
ATTTCCCAGGTGCCGGAGGGCAGACAGCTATTTACCCACCTGAAGGTTATGGACAATATTAACCTGGGAGCTTACCATTACTACAAGCGTGGTAGTCGACCCGAGGTCGAGAAAAGGATCAAGGATATATTCGAACTGTTTCCGATACTTGAAAAGCGATCCGGACAGATTGCCGGCACCCTGTCCGGCGGTGAGCAGCAAATGCTGGCAGTAGCCCGCGCCTTGATGGGGCGGCCCCAATTGCTCCTTCTCGATGAACCTTCTATGGGTCTGGCACCCTTAATCGTACGAGAAATATTTTCTGTCATTAAGCGCTTGAATCAGGCCGGCACCACGGTGCTGCTCGTAGAGCAGAATGCTAAAGCCGCACTGACCATAGCCCATCACGCCTATGTGCTGGAGACGGGTGAAATCGTGATTGAAGGATTGGCCAAAGACCTCCTCGACAATCCCAAGGTAAAAGAGGCCTACCTGGGAGGATAACGCTTCCTCATGTTACCGTAATGAATCTCAAATAGCTTTCGAATAAAATCGGATTCCTTCAAACTTGACACGTAAGCCCCCTTTTTTTATATTCATGGTATTTGGCATCCAATGACGATTACTAATGCCGGCTGTTTCAGCAGCCGCAAAACGCGTGAATTCACGCGACCCTGAAAACGGCGGAAATTCAGCAGGCCCTGGCCCCTGAAGTACCATCCATGTTTACAGGGCTGCGATGAAACGTTTGTAAATAAAAAGCATATAGGTGGAGGTTCCCATGAAATTGAAACAGATTGTTGTATCTATTGAGAATGCACCCGGACGATTGCATGAGGTAGCTGATGCGCTAGGCAAGGCCGGTATAAACCTGCGGGCGCTTAATCTGGTCGATACCGGTGCCTTTGGGCAGTTGCGACTTCTGGTATCGGATGTCGCCAAGGCCCGGCGCATTCTGATGAAAATGCACATATCGGCATTTATAAATGAGGTGGTTGCCGCAGAAATTGATGACAAACCCGGCAGTCTCGCTGATTTGCTCAAGCCTCTGAAAGAAGCCAATGTAAACGTCGTATTTATGTATGCTTTTATCGGGTTTTCGCAAGGAGCCAAGGCCGTGATGATTTTTCGTTTTGGTGATAATGATAAAGCCATAAAGATTTTGAAGGCCAACGGCATCAATCTGCTGGATGCCAAAACTTTTGGGATACTCAATCGGTGAAAAAGCGCTCAACCGGAAATAAGATGTCTGCCCCTTCGCAGAAAGCGGTGGCCCCCAACATCTACCGGGACCGTTATCGTGTGCTTATCGAGGATGTGGCCGACGGTTTCTATGAGTGTAACCTGCGGGGGGATTTTAAGTACTTCAATAATGCTCTGTGCCGTATTTTCGGATATCCCCGAAAGGAGATTCAGGAGCGCAACTACCGTGAATTTATGGATGAGGATAATGCCAGGATCGCCTTTGATAGCTTTAACACCATCTATCAAACCGCTCGGGAAATAACGGAAATCATCTGGCAGATAATCCGCAAGGATGGCGAGCGACGCATTGTTGAGATTTCGGCCAATATTATAACCGACGATACCGGGGAAAAGATCGGATTCCGCGGAATTGCCAGGGATATCACCGAAAAACACCTGGCGCAAAAAAAAGCCCTGGAGTCCGAACAACTGGCCCAGTGCCAGTATGAAGCCAGTCGCCGGGCAGAAAAACGCTATCGCGCCTTCCTCAAGTTCCTTCCCGATCCTGTATTTGTATTCAATCTTGACGGTACGGTAAACTATCTGAACCCGGCCTTTGAAAAGGTATTTGGATGGACCCTGGAAGAGCTCAGGGGAAAACGGATTCCGTTTGTACCGGATTCTCAAAAAGAGCAAACCCGTCAGGGGGTAAGACGGCTTCTTAAAGATAAAACCCTGCACGGATTTGAAACCAAGCGGTTGACCAAAGACGGCCAGTTGCTGGATATGGTTATTGACGGCGCCCTTTTTTACGATGAGAACAACGAACCCGCAGGCCAGGTGGTTACGCTGCGCGACCTGACCCGGGAAAAGCGCATAGCGCGCGGCAACCAGGCCCTTTTCCGGATTGCCAAGGCCCTCTACCAATTCAGAGGATTGGATGCACGTTTGGACTTTATTACCAAAGAAGTTCAGGACCTGATGGCTGCCGGTGGTGCCTTGGTCATTCTGATTGACCCGGATATCCAGGAAGTTGATCAACAAACCGGCTCTAAAACTCAAAACATGATTCAGGTTCCCATGTGGACCGAGGACCGCATGATCGGTGTACTTTGCGCTGTTAATAAAAAACAGGGCCAGTTTGAACAAGCGGACATCGAATTGTTGGGTACGATAGCCAGCATGGTTGCGCTACCGATCGAAAACGCCAAGATCAATGAAGAACTCCAGAAATCTTACGAAGAGGTAAAAAGCCTCAACCGGGCCAAAGACCGGGTCATTCATCATCTTTCCCATGAGCTCAAAACACCGGTCTCGGTCTTGTCTGCCTCCCTGGGCCTGTTGGCCAAAAAACTCAGCGCCGCCGAAGATAGTGGCGCTGCAAAAATTCTGGAACGCAGTCAGAGGAACCTGGGACGCATACTCGAGATGCAATATGAGATTGAAGATATATTGCGGGAAAGGGACTATCAGGCCTATTACATGCTGTCATCTTTGTTGGATGTATGTTCCGACGAACTTGAGGCACTGGTTTCAGAGGAGCTCGGCGAAGGGCGGGCAGTCGAGAAAATTCAAAATCGCCTGGAAGAACTTTTCGGACCGCGTGAAGCCGCACCCCAAAAAATACAGCTGGATCGTTTTGTCCGGGATAGTGTTGAAAAATTACGCCCCCGTTTTGCCCACCGCAAATGCCAGCTGATAACCCGCATCGAATCGACTTTAGCGATTATGATTCCACCGGAAGTCCTCTCCAAGGTTGTGACCGGGCTGATCCGCAACGCAGTTGAGAACACACCGGATGGCAGCCGGATTGAAGTCTCGGTTAGAAACGGAGCAGAGGGACCTGAATTCGAGGTTAAGGATTTCGGTGTCGGTATTACGGAGGAAAAACGGCGTCTCATCTTTGAGAATTATTTTGCGCCCTCCGATACCATGCAATATTCTACCCGAAACCCTTTTGATTTTAAGGCCGGTGGAAGGGGGTTTGATTTGCTGCGGATGAAGATTTTCTCCGAGCGCTATAACTTTAAAATCCGTATGACATCCAACCGCTGTAAGTATGTTCCCCAGGAACAAGATCTCTGTCCGGGGAAGGTCGCGGAGTGTGACCTTAAACAGACTGAAGAGGATTGCCCCGAATCCGGCGGCACGACTGTAATCGTCCAGTTTCCCGGGATTGATCACCATTTAACCGGCTAACGGGCCAACGGGCTCAACGGGTTAATCTAATTGATGTGTGAGCATTTTGAAGAGGTCTGCAGCGCAGTCATTGAGACTTAGATAAGGTATTGAAACAAAACTAGTGGAAATATAGGAAGGAAATATGAAAGCTGAGGATCAATCAAACAAAGACAAACAACAATCATCCGAACAATTTTTCCGCGATATTGAGATTGAATTTCTGGTCCACGAATTAAAAGGGCCGATGGCCGTAATTGAAACCGGCGTACGCACACTGCTGGAGCGCGTCGAAAAATACGGGCCTTTAACACCCCGTCAGGAGAAGATCCTGAAACGCTCTTTAAGAAATTCCAGGAAAGCCCGGGGAATGTTGAACGGATTGCTTGAAATCGGTCGCTCCGAAGCCGGTTGTTTTCTTTGCTGTCAATTCCAGCCCGCAAAATCTGCTTACGACGTCCTGTTAGACGCGCTGGAAACTGTGACCGGCAGCGAATTTGATCAATTAGATCGAGACACCGACCCGGAAACGGTGCTCACAATTCTGGCCCCCAAAGGGATATCTTTGAAGGTTTCCCCTCAAGTTGTTGATTCTGAGATGCATCAGGACGAAACCAAGTTCCGCCAGATAATTAATAATCTCATCCAGAATGCTTTCCACCACCGCCGGGAAAAAGTTGAAATAAGCATGAACTGCACCGATAATCAGATTTTTGTAGAAATCACCGATGATGGGCCGGGGATTGATCCCGCCAATCATGAGGCCGTTTTTCAACGTTATACCCAGGTAAAGGAATGCGCGATTTTGCCGCGCAATGGACATGGTCTCGGCCTGGCCGGCGCCCGGATTTTGGCCCGCTGCCTCGGGGGCGATATCCAACTGGAAAGTGAAAAGGGCAAGGGGACCACCTTTCGGCTAGTGCTGCCGCTGACGTTTTCCGAAGGTGACGCTTAGATTTAAAGACCAAAAAAAGCACCGCCCTTGCTTAAAAAAATTAAAGGGCGACCCCGATCACTCTACCGGGCCACCCTCTTCGATATTTGAAACGCCTTGTTACTGACTATTTGCTGCGACAATGTTCTTCGCAGTACCGGGGACTTGCGCTGCAGTCCCAGGTCCCATCCTCCATTTGTCTGCAATTTTCTGCAACAAAATAGTATCTTTCAAGGCATATGTTTTTTTTCTTTGACATTTTTTTAACCATAGGCATACCCTCCAAATGGTTTCATTGGATAACCTGCCAGGGTTATCTAACGCAATCTAAACATTTTGCATTCAAATGTAAAACAAGGAGATTAAATGATAGGGTCTCTAAAATCAATCTTTGAACATTTAAGTGAAGTTCCCGAAGGTAAATTTCCTCCAGAATATTATACCCGCCAATTTGTCCGCGCTATAATTTTTGGCAATTACGGTTATCCATCCGGTTTATTAGCGCATGCCTTATTTTTAGTGATCTTTTCTTTGATAGGGGTTACTCTGTTGGCCATTTTTAACGTTTTTAGCGTCCTTTTATTTGCCTGCGCCCTTTTTCTCCACCGTAGAGGCTATCTCTGGCTGGCTTTCTACCTCATTACGATCGAAATTATTGCCCATGCCGCCATATGTACCGCAGTTATTGGGTGGGATGCCGGCTTTCAGTACTACGTTTTAATTCAACCCGCTGTAGCATTTCTTATACCAGGTAAAATATTTCGAAAGGTTGTATTATCAGCAATCTACACTTTTGCCTTTGCTGCAATGAATTATTACGCAAACACAACGGATCCTTACATAGAACTCAGCGGGTATTATATTGCCGCATTCAATTATGGCAACATCTTTTCGGTTTGTTCACTATTAGCGTATCTTGTGTATCACTATTACCGTGCAGCCATCACAGCGGAAGTAAATTTAGAAAAAGAGCACCAGAAAACCAACACCGCATTGGTAGAGCGCAATCAAGTCTTAGAGCGCCTCAACCAGGAACTTGCTGAAGCGGCTGACTATGTCAGAACGATTTTGCCGCAGCCGATCACCGCAGGGGCGATTCGCACAGACTGGCGGTTTTTCCCTTCGACCTCATTGGGGGGTGATGCCTTTGGTTACCATTGGGTAGATGCCGATCACTTTGCGGTATACCTGATCGATGTCAGCGGGCACGGTGTCGGTGCAGCGTTGCTGTCAGTTTCGGTAGTGAATTTATTGCGGTCTCAGTCATTAACTAATACGGATTTCAAGGACCCTGAACAGGTATTGGGATCTCTGAATCTTGCTTTTCCAGGCGAAGAAAACAACGATATGTTCTTTACCATCTGGTATGGCATCTATAACAAGGGAACCAGTGAGCTAACATACGCCAGCGGCGGTCATCCACCGGCACTTTTATTCTGCGAGACCTCAAGCGGTGATTCAAAGGTAACACCGTTGCGGACATCGAACCATGTGATTGGGGGTATGACAAATGCCTCCTATAAGAAAAAAGAATGCAATATCGGTGGGCGCAACAAGTTGTACATTTTTTCCGATGGCGTGTATGAGGTGGAGAAAGTAGATGGCTCGATGTGGCGCTTCCAAGAGTTTGCAGATTTTATGTTTAGTATCAAAACCAACGATCAGTCACGCTTAGACCACCTGTATAGCCATGCCAAAAACATGGGAAACTCAGAAAATCTTGAGGATGATTTTACAATAGTAGAAGTGGCTTTCGTCTAATGGCTGTCTGATCCCCTTTTTCTCGTATCAAAGAAACGGTATCGGTTTGCCGGTGCAATAGGCCAAAGCCTGGCAGGTGGCGATGGTCGAACCCTCCTGATCGGTTACTTTGATATGGTAGCCGGCCGTTTTTTTGGTCTGGCTGACACGCCGGGCTTCGGCCCGCAGGCGGGTGTGCGGTTTGGGGCTGGCGGTATAGGTTACATTGACATTCAAGGCTACCGCAATGGTCCCATCTGTCTGACCTGCGGCTTGAAAAGTTTCATCGATAAGAGAATAAATGGCCCCGCCGTGGGCCCGTCCATAAATATTGTCAGCAACCTCCGGATCATAGGTCATTTCAACCACAGAATGCCCATTTTCTAAAGAGACCAGCTCTAATTTCAGGTACTTTGCATAGGGTTCACCGGCCACCGCCCGCACAATTGCTTCTTTGACTTTTGGATCCAATAGGTCCCTCCCTCGTCTAAAAAAAGTTGGGATTTGCCGATCTGATCGGTAAATA
>CAMYNZ010000320.1 GCA_947259865.1 uncultured Desulfobacterales bacterium
GGTGTATTGGGCAGGCTAAAAACAAACATCCTAGAAAGCGAAAGAATGCTAAAGACACTGATAAAGTCTTTAGAAAACGAACACTTGAATCCTTGACCCCTGGAATCCTTGGACCCTCTTCTCCAACTAAAGTGGATGAGAACCAAAATTATCAACTATGGGTTGTTGAACCGGACTCACTGCTGCTGGTTGCAATCATAGGCAAGCGCCGAAGCCGCTGTTGGGTGGGTATATAGCCATACGATATGGGTGGCCCCTAAAATGGCTGCTTGACGCCGCGCGTCTTTTTTACAAAGCCATGTAGCATAAAAAGAAAAGGTTTTACCATAATTGGTCGTACCCTTGACCGATCCAAGGTAATAACACGCTTGTACCATACGTTCATCTGTTTCTATTATATGCTTTTCTTTTTCTATAATCTTTTTTTCGTTTGGTATCGGATTTGTGGCGCACGCACACAAAACTAACAGGATGGTTGCTGAAAGCAAAAAACAAATCCCTCTCATATTTCTATTCCCTTTTCTCAATTAAACCAGGCGGTGTCCTGCCGTTATCCGCGGGCTTAGATTTTTTTTCAAATGCCTCTCTCATTTTGGTGGACAGATTTCTCAGGTTGAAGGGTTTCTGGATAAAACCCTCACAGCCGCGGTCCAATATTTCGGTTGCCTGACCGTCAACGCTGTATCCACTGCACAGTAGCACTTTTAAATTCGGGTTAATCTCCATCAAACCATTGTAAGTTTCACTGCCGCTCATGTCCGGCATTATCATATCTAGAATAACCATATCGATTTTTTGTTTGTTATGTTTGAGGATTTGCAATGCGTCTTTTCCCCTTTTGGCAGTCAGCACGGTGTAACCTAATTCCTCAAGCATTTCCCCGGCTGATTCGATGATCATTTCTTCATCATCTACGAGCAAAACCGTCTCATCTCCTTTTATGAAATCCTGCGGTTGTATTTCGTCTTTCACAATGGGTTTTCCCGAAGCCGGCAAATAGACGGTGAAGCAGGCCCCTTTTCCTTTTTCACTGTATACATTAATAATGCCGTTATGATTTTGGATAATACCATAGGCAGAAGCCAGCCCCAGCCCTGAGCCTCGGCCGCCTCTGCTGCCCATTTTTTTAGTTGTAAAAAAGGGATCAAATATTCTTTGCTGGATCGCTTCATCCATGCCCTCACCGGTATCAGTGACTGAGATTTTAACATAGTTGCCGGGCTGGACATTTAAATGTTTTATGTCGGATTGGTTAATCCGTAAATTTTCGGTTACAACCAATATTTCCCCGCCTTCGGGCATGGCTTGCCAGGCATTTATATAGAGATTCAGTAAAACCTGTTCGACTTGGCCGCGATCGACTTCAACGGCCCAGACACCCGGCTGGAATTTGGCGTGAATATTAATTTCTTTTTTTGTTCGTCCAAACATGCGGTTTGTTTTTTTAATCAATTCATTGAGGTCAGTGGCCGAAACCTCATATTTCCCGCTTCGGGCAAATCCGAGCAATTGTTTAGTAAGCTCGGCACCGCTTTGTACATAAATTTCGATGTTTTTTAGCTTAGGATAATGGGGATGATTGGGGTCGGTATTGAGCAGTAACAGCGACGCATTTCCCTGGATTCCCATTAATAAATTATTGAAATCATGGGCTATACCACCAGCCAGGGTTCCAATGGCCTCAAATTTATGCGCCTGGAGGAATTGCGCTTCCAGCGCCTTTCTTTCTGAAATATCCTGGAGAATAATCAGCATTCCCGCAGGTTTTCCTTCGTGATCGTCATAGCGGGATGCACTGATGCTAACGTCAATTAAGTGCCCATTCTTGGTGTAACGCTTTGTTTCAAAACCCTGGCAGGGGGTTCCGTTTTTGACAAGCTCTTTGAAACGGCTTCGGGTGGCCTCTTTTTCAAATTCCGGCAGAAAGGGGATCTCTTTTTCCTCTACTTCCTCCAAACTCCAGCCGAAGACACGGCTAAAAGCCGGACTTATGTAACGCACTCTTTCCTGTAAATCACAGAGAAGGATGGCATCCACCGATGAATTAATGAGCGAACGATAGACTTCAGCAACTTTTTGAGATTCTTCATAAAGCTTTCTGTGCTTTCCCTCACTTTCCCGCAGGGCCTCTTCGGCTATGGTCTGATCCGTAATATCCTCATAGGTGATCAACTGCTTATCATCTTTTAAGGCGACGGCTCTGAACTGGATTATTTTCTCCTGGCCGTTTTTGCATCGTACCGTAAAGGTTTTTGGTTTTATTTCACCTACCTTCGGACCCTCAACCAAATCCTGATACCAGACAGCCGATACTTTTTCTTTGTATTCCGCATCCGGATACGCCTTTTTGAACCAGGTAGCTTTGTCCGGCAGGTCTTGACAGTCATATCCGAAAATATCTGTAAACTTGGGATTGAAATACTCAAAGGTTCGGTCGGGCCTCATAATAGAGATGCCAAACGGGGCATACTCAGCCAGTGTCCTGAATCTTTCTTCACTTTTACGCAACAGTTCCTCAGCGCTTTTACGACCGGTACCGTCAACCATAGTTATCGTGACCCTCCGTGGTCTATCGGTTGAAATTTTTCAAGGAAGTCCTGGTTTTGCTGCACTGGCATTGGCAGCCCGCATCCCTAATTGCCCGTGAATCGGGCCGTAAAGGTCTTAACAGCCGCCTGCGGATGGCCAAAAAACGGATTGCGCACGTAACTGCCAGTAATTTCTTGGAGATACGGCTTATTGGTCCGATATAGACGTTAGATTATATCATAAAAACCCGATTGAAAAAACGGAATCTTAATCCGCAAAGGAGACTTTTATCGCTGAGAGGTCGCAATAACGGCAAGGATAAAACGATTGGAACCCATATCAGACCGGCGGTTGGTGACGGAAGATGCTGTTCAGCGGCCTATCTTTTCTATCACCCGCAAAACACCATAAATTAAAATTCCACATAACAAGCTATTGATAACTATCGGAATGTAGATCAAATTCCCCGGAAACCACTCCCTTGAATACAGGGACAGGGTTATTATCGGAAAATACAGGACCCGGGTGGTCCAGATAAGCAGTTGCACCAGCCAGGTGAACGACTGGCCATTATCGGTTATTGCCAGCAGCCGGTTGGTGGCCAGGGGAATAACGAGTCTGCCAAGCACAAAATGGGTGCCGCCAATCAATAGAACCCAAAAGATTCTTCTAATCATCAGCGTTTAATCCTTATAGTTCAACTTTTATCAGGCCCGAACACACGGCAATACCCAGCTTTTTATCTAGCAAAAGCTGGGTGACGGAAAGTATTTCGGCGGTTTCAACCTGCACAAGTTTTAGGAATTTGATACCGGCACGTTTGGTATCTTCAGCTGCCCTCCTATAGCTATAATCCTGGTCGTAATCAAGATGGGGCGGTGCATCCGTGATGACGAATCCGATAAGGATTCAACCGACCCATTCAGACGATGGCCCGGGATTTATGCAACTCAGTTGACCGAAACCAGCAACTCGAGGCTCACTTTTATATCCTCCCTGCTTTTGTAGTCAGAAATTCGCATTTCCGTTAAATAAATTTTACCGGTTGCTTTTTTTTTCGAGGAAAATTTACGTGAAATCGTGTACGCCACAGCCTCTCGGTATATACCTGTGAGCGATTTTGCCACATTTTCGGTACGGAAAGTGGTTTTTAAGATGGTCGTCCGGGACAACTCTGGTATGGCGTCCTTTGTTTTGAGTGTCTGTTTTACCAGGATAGCGGATTTTCCAATGAAATAGTATTCGGTGGTTGCACCCTTTATTCTCGCCCGGGTGCGAGCTTGGAATTTATGAAATGTAACTGCTTGTTTTTTCTGGATATCATAAATATATTCGACACCTGCTATTTGGGCAGCCAAATTCTGAGTGGCCAGCATACGCGCCTTTTGACGGGCCAGCGTTATTTGATTTGAACTCGCACCCGGCGATATGCGAACGTGCCCATAGCCGACGACCTCAGGCGTCTCATTGCCCCTGCTTTTCGGATTAATTTCCTTGAATTGTTCTTTTGAGCAGCCCAATGTTAGCAGGGCCATGATAACCAGCATTCCCGGCAAGGCCATTCCGATTTTCTCACATCGATAATCAAACATGTTTCACAGACCTTTGATTTTTTTATTCAGGTTTACCTCCCGCAACCCCCGGCGGGTATTTGTATGGGTATGCAATTTCTAATAATATTAATAAAGCGGATTAGGTTTTTCAAGAAAATGTCTCACCACTGGGGCAATTCTTTTTTGGATTGCGGCAGGCGATGGATATATATGGGATCGTTGTGCTTGTCATGCCGGTCCCGGATCAAGTCCGGGATGACGGATCCGGCATCCAGTAACGTAACAGTTTGATAAAGCATTGGATTCCGGATCAAGCCCGGAATGACAAAAACAGTGATACGGTTAGTTTAGCCAATTGCGACACAGCCTGTCTGCG
>CAMYNZ010000321.1 GCA_947259865.1 uncultured Desulfobacterales bacterium
CTTTGCTCAAGATCAAAAATTTCTTTTCTTTTTCGATTTAATAGATAATCGGCGACTTCCACCGGTACAATGCCCCTGACAACGGAAATACCTTTTTTCAGGGTTTCAAATCGTAATTTGCGCAGAAAACCAAGAACCAGGGTTTCCGTTGAGGGTGTGGTGCCTTTTCCCTGGCAGTATTTGCAATCTTCGTAACTGCCGAACTGTATCGACGGTCTGATCCGCTGCCGTGACATTTCCAACAACCCGAACCGAGAAATCCTGCCGATTTTGCTGCGGGCTTTATCGCCTTTTAAATGGTTTTTCAAAATCCTTTCGACTTCGGCGCGGTGTTTGGCTTCTTTCATGTCAATGAAATCTATAACAATAAGACCTCCCAGATCCCTTAACCGCAACTGGCGAGCGATTTCAACGGCAGCTTCAAGGTTTGTCAAAAGCGCAGTTTGCTCGATTGATTTTTGACGAATGGCTTTGCCCGAGTTGACGTCGATGGCTACAAGCGCTTCGGTCTGCTGAATAACAACAGATCCGCCTGATTTCAGTCTGACCCGGTTTTCAAATATTGTTGCAATCTGATCTTCAAGACGGAATTTGGAAAAAATGGGTTCGTCGCCTTTGTAAAGTTTGACGATTTTAGTGTAGCGTGAGGATATTATCTTCATAAAATCCTTCACTTCTTGATAGACTGCGGCATCATCCGATAAAATTTCAGTTACATCCGGGGTGAAATAATCTCGAATAGACCTCAAAACCAGGGTTCTTTCTTTATAAAGTATGGCCGGAGCCTTCTCTTTTCGCACATTCCTTTTGATGTTTTTCCAAAGCCGCATGAGATATTTTACGTCCTTGGACAACAGCGTCTTTGTGCAGTCGGATCCGGCCGTGCGCACGATAACCCCGAAGCCGTCCGGCAGCTTAAGGTCATTGATAATTCCTTTTAGCCGGTTGCGTTCTTCTTCGTCTTCGATTTTCCTTGAAATCCCCTTGCTTTCACTACCGGGCATCAATACCAGGTGCCTCCCGGGCAGGGATATATAAGTCGTGAGCATGGCCCCTTTATTCATAATCGGATCTTTTGCGATTTGGACCAGTAGTTCCTGGTCGCGTTTAACAATCCTGTCAACGTTAAAATCACCGGTAGGACTGTCCTGGTAGTAATCATGATGAATTTCGTGTTGTTGTAGAAATCCGTGTCTTTCGGCGCCGTAATCAACAAATACGGCCTGGAGGCTGGGCTCAATTCGAGTGATGATGCCTTTGTAGATATTGCCGTGGGTGATTTCTTTTGAAGCGCTTTCTATATGAAACTCTTCCAGTTGTCGTTTTTTTACCTTTGCAATCCTGCATTCTTCATGATCTACTGCGTTGATTAAAATTCTAGCGCTCATGGAGAAATTATCCTTCTGTAAAAACATGACCCGGACAAGCCGGAACCAAACATGGCAACATGCTAAAAACGATCAAGTATGCCATAAAAAGCACAAAAATAAGTATTGAGGAAATAGAACCACGGGAGCCTGGCGATCATTATAAGGTTCGGTCGTATTGTCGTGAAAAAAACCAAGCTCGTGAAATTCTTAAGCTGATTGAATATGAAATTGTACCAACCAAGTCAAACAATTTTTGAGGCTGGCGGAAATCAGCCCAATAATTGTTTCGCACACAGCCCAGCAGAATCATCGTAGTTGACGACCGGTCTTGCTAGTTATATCATATTGTGTCATGAGACAACATGCCAAAGGTCGGTATCTGGCGGACGAGAAAATAGCCCCTGCCGGGGACGGTACAGCCGGGAGGGCATTCGGGATTAATATTTGACCGGTTCGCTTCTCTGCGAACCCCGCCATTTAGCAGAAACTGGGGGAAGTTATTTCAGGGTTCGCAGCAGCAGTTTTCAATTTCTATGGGCCGGTATCACTTCAGTGGGAGGATGCGTCACGAATGGATGAAAAATATGAGCCTAAAGTGATAGAAAAACAGTGGCAAAACCGCTGGGATAAAACAGATTTGTTTAAAGTAAAAGAAGACCCCAAAAAGGAAAAATATTATCTTCTTGAAATGTTTCCTTATCCATCCGGTAAGATCCATATGGGGCATGTGCGCAATTATACGATTGGTGACGTGGTTGCACGTTATAAAAGAATGCGCGGCTTTAACGTTTTGCATCCCATGGGATGGGACGCGTTCGGCATGCCGGCCGAAAATGCGGCCATTGCCAACAATACCCATCCCGCCCAGTGGACTTATTTAAATATTGAAGCCATGCGGTCTCAACTCAAACGCATGGGCTTCAGTTACGATTGGGACCGGGAACTTGCCACCTGCCGGCCGGAATATTATCGCTGGGAACAGTGGCTTTTTTTGCAGATGTATGAAAAAGGGATGGCCTACCGCAAAGAGTCCTTTGTAAATTGGTGTGAGTCTTGCCAGACGGTTTTGGCCAATGAGCAAGTGGAAGCCGGTTTGTGCTGGCGATGCGGGCAGCCGGTAAGGCAAAAAAAGCTCTGGCAATGGTTTTTCCGGGTTACCGATTACGGAGAAGATCTTTTGGAGCATTCCGACCAACTACCGGGCTGGCCCGAAAAAGTGACCACCATGCAAAAAAACTGGATCGGTAAAAGTGTCGGGGCAGAAATCCGCTTCCCGCTGGAAAATCCGGTTGTTGATTTTCAAAAAGAGATCCCTGTTTTTACGACCCGTCAGGATACCGTTTTTGGGGCAACCTTTATGGTTCTTGCCCCGGAACACCCTCTGGTGCTCGAACTTTCCAAAGGCACGCAACAGGAAGCGGAGGTTGTCAGTTTTGTCGAACGCATGTCGCTGCAGGACAGATCGGCAAAGACCGTGGAAACTTTTGAGAAGGAGGGGGTCTTTATCGGGGCTTATTGCATCAATCCGTTAACCGGACGACGCATGCCAATTTTTACAGCCAACTTTGCCTTAATGGAGTATGGTACGGGAGCCGTGATGGCCGTGCCGGCTCATGATCAGCGCGACTTTGATTTTGCTAAAAAGTACGGTCTGGACATAGTGGTCGTTGTAAAGCCCCGTGACCTGAATATTGACCAGGAAACGATGCGCGAAGCCTATGTCGATGAAGGGGTGATGATAAATTCCGGTCAGTTTGACGGGATGGAAAACAAAACGGCCCTTGACGAAATTGCGCGTTATCTTGAAAAAAATAATATCGGGAAAAAGACGGTCAGTTATCGACTGCGCGACTGGGGAATATCCCGACAGCGATATTGGGGAGCCCCGATTCCCATGGTTCATTGCCAAACCTGCGGGACCGTGCCCGTGCCCGAGAAGGACCTTCCGATAATACTTCCGGAAGATGTCGCGATGCTGGAAGGGGGAAAATCGCCCCTTCCTTATCTGGATACGTTTGTTAATACAAAATGCCCGCAATGCGGCAGCCAGGATGCGCGCCGTGAAACCGACACCATGGACACCTTTGTCGAGTCTTCCTGGTACTTTGAGAGATATTGCAGCCCGAAGTATGACCGTGGGATGTTTGCTAAAGACGCCGTAGACTACTGGATGCCGGTGGATCAGTATATCGGAGGGGTTGAGCACGCTATTTTACATCTTCTGTATTCAAGATATTATACCCGCGTGCTCAAAGACATGGGGCTTGTCAACTTTAAGGAACCTTTCACACGATTATTAACCCAGGGCATGGTTTGCAAAGAGACGGTTATCTGCCCTGTTCACGGTTCTCTGCTGCCAGAGGAAGTCCAGACCAGCGGTGCGGGGAAGGTGTGCGCGATATGCGGCGAGAAGATCAGCCTGGGCCGCATTGAAAAAATGTCGAAATCAAAAAAAAATGTGGTTGATCCCAATGTATTGCTTGAAAAATATGGAGCCGATACGACCCGGCTCTTTTGTCTTTTTGCGGCACCGCCTGAAAAGGATCTGGAATGGAGTGAGCAGGGCGTTGATGGAGGTTTCCGTTTCTTGAACCGCGTGTGGCGTTTTGCTTCCGGAATTATGGATGCGATGACCGGCATTAAACCGTTTGACGGCGATCCGGGCGATCTGGATGCCGCCTCCAAAGAACTGTATCGGAAAACGCATCAGACTATTTTCCGCGTCACCAGAGATATCGAAGACAGATTCCATTTTAACACAGCCATCAGTGCGGTCATGGAGCTGTTCAACACCATGACGGCAATCGATGTGACCGATCCGCATCCCCACAGGGTCGAAGTGCTGCGGTTTGCATTAGAGACACTGGCCCTTTTATTGTCACCGATTGTGCCTCATTTTGCTGAAGAAATTTGGAAGTCCCTGGGGAATAATTCCAGTATATTGGAGCAATCCTGGCCGAGCTACCGGCAGGTGACGCAGCGATCAAAAAAATTGCTTTGGCTGATGCGCGTGTTCAAAAATTTATCAGCAAAAAACCCATTAAAAAGGTCATTGTTGTAAAGAAAAAGCTGGTCAATATCGTGGTATAGTTAAGTGTATACTGTCAGAGTACACATTTTTTTCCTGCTTATACTGTGGGCAGTTGTGGGGTCCTGTGGCTACAGAATCTCCGGAGACGTGGCCCTGCCTTCAGGCGTTAACCATATCCTCATAACAATTCTGAGCAATCCCACATCAGAGGCCGGTATAGAAAATATTGTCACGGCACAACTCATCGCTGAATTTACCCGTCGCAATCCGAGTGCGTTGGTCAGCCGCAGAGCGGATGCTGACGCGGTTTTGGGCGGGGTCATTTCATCCATAAATATATGGACAGTTTCTCGCCGAGGGCAGGAAATACCGAATGAAAGACGTGTCGAACTATCCGTGAGTTTGATACTGTCGACTACCGATGGAAAGGAGTTATGGCGTGTTCGCAATTTGTCCAGCAGCGAGGTATATTCGATAGACCAGACAAATGCATTGGTAACGGAAAGAAACAAGCAAGATGCTATTTCGGTTCTGGCTGAAAAGATTGCCGAGACAAGCTATGACCGTTTGACCGAGACGTTTTAATTGCAGGGAGCTGCCGCAAGGAGCGACCTGCTAATACCTTTGCAATGGCAATATAATCTGCACGGCAATCTTTCAGGGAAGCTTTGAATTCACACGTTTGGAGAGGCGGGATATCTTGCGAGCAGCCGTTTTTTTATGAATGGCGCCCTGTTTAGCGGCCTTGTCAATGATTGACTTTGCCAGACTCAGTTGATCGGCTGACGCCTTGTCGGATTCTTCCTCAACAGCTAGCCGGACGGTTTTGATAACTTTTTTTACCTTGGTCTTTACAGCTCGGTTGCGCACTCGCCGGGCTTCGTTTTGGCGTGCACGCTTTAATGCTGATGGGTGGTTTGCCACGAGATAAACTCCTTTCCCAGATTAATCGATAAGCTAGCCCATTTACCTAATCAACAAAGACCTGTCAAGTAAATTCATCAATTTGGATGGAAAAATGAGAATTGGTCGGAGGTGCCGATCAACAAATAGCTCAAATTACGCTGCCCGAACAGGGTGAACTTTAAGGGCCTTGCCTGTCCCGCTAAAGCGGAAGAATAAAGCAATGATGTCTGAAAAAAAACGTGTTGCCAGTGCCGCCGGCGTCATAAGTGCGGCAACCCTTTGCAGCCGGATACTCGGCTATATTCGGGACATGGTGTTTGCCGGACTGTTCGGAGCCGGACCGGTATCGGATGCCTTTATCGCTGCTTTCAGAATTCCGAACTTGCTCAGAAGGCTTTTTGGCGAAGGGTCACTGAGCATTTCATTCATTCCGGTTTTTTCAGAATTTTATACGCGCTACGGAAAGGATGAGGCCTACCGGCTGGCGCGGTCCGCCCTGAGATTGCTTTCTGCCGTGCTGGTTATAGCCGTTTTATTAGGCGTGCTGTTTTCTCCCTGGATCGTGCGGGCCATCGCCTGGGGTTTTGGCGATTCGGGTGTTAAATTTTCAATGACCGTTACCCTGACCCGCATCATGTTCCCCTATGTATATTTTATTGGAGTGCTGGCCCTGGCAATGGGGATCCTCAACGTACGGGGCCACTTCGCCGCACCGGCTTTGGCACCGGTATTTTTGAACCTGGCAATGATCGGCTGCCTGCTGCTGGTCTCACGCTTTTCAGACAACGCAACCATCCGGATCTACGGCCTGGCAATCGGTGTAGTGGTCGGCGGTGTTTTGCAACTGGGGCTCCAAGTGCCGTTTCTTTTAAAGCAAGGTTTTTATTTCTGGCAAAAGGCCACATTCTATCATCCCGGATTGCAGAATATCGGAAGACTTTTTTTACCGGCCATTTTCGGTTCGGCGGTTCTTCAAATCAATACACTTCTTGGAACCCTGCTGGCTTCATTTCAAGCCGAAGGCAGTGTGACCTACCTGTATTTTGCCGATCGGTTGGTGCAGTTTCCCCTGGCCCTTTTTGGTATAGCGACGGCAACGGCCGTCATGCCCAGTTTTTCCAGACAGATGACGGCAGGGGATTTAACGGCCGTCAGGGATACTTTTGAATACGCTATAAGACTTGTTTTTTTCATCACCATCCCTTCCATGGTGGGTCTGATTATCTTGCGGGAACCGATAATCGCTCTGCTGTTCCAGCGGGGCGCGTTCAGTTTCGAGGCAACCCGTTTGACGGCACAGGCACTTTTGTATTATACTATGGGCCTGTGGGCGTTTTCGGCGGTCAGAATTGTTGTGAACACCTTTTATGCCATGCAGGAAATCTGGACCCCGGTACGCCTGGCCGTCATATCGATTGCTGCCAATCTCGTTTTGGGGATTATCCTGATGAAACCCATGGGTCATGCAGGTCTGGCATTGGCCGTATCGCTGGCGTCTGCGCTGCACCTCGGGCTTTTAATACGGGCGTTACGATTCCGATTGGATCGGTTGGGGTTAACAAAAATCGTTACATCCGTCTGCCGGGCAACCCTGGGTTCCATGCTGATGGGCCTGGCGGTTTGGATGGTGGCAAAAACCATTATTGCCGACGAGTTTGAAACCAGCGGCGGTCTTTTTTGGGGTGTTGTGGGTAGCATATTCACCGGTCTGCTTGTTTACGGATCGTTTGCCTTTATTATGAAAAGTCCGGAAATTGAAAAAGTTTTTAAAATAACCCGTGAGCGTGTGTGGAAAAAATGACGTCAAAACAGCAAGTCTTTTTATGTCTGGCCATACTGGCTTTATTTTCTATGCTGCTGTTAATTTTATTCGGCGATCACGGAGTTGCGGATTTGAACCTGCTGAAAAGTGAAAGAGACGCGCTGGTCGGAAAAAATGAAAAACTTGCTAGAGAAAATCTTATAGTATACGATAAGATAAACCGTCTGGAAACTGATCTGGAATATATTGAAAATGTGGCCCGACAGGAACTCGGGATGATCGGCAAGGACGAATTGATACTTAAGCCCCGGCCATCAATCACCCCCCAGTGATATTGGCCTGCGCCGATCATCTATTTCCGGTGGTTAAGCCACATACAAACAGGTGAACAATGGCTGCGGACCTCGATTTTCAAACCGCAACTATGGCAAAAGTCTTTGCCGACCAGGGGCATTACGAAAAAGCGGCTCATATCTATAGGAACCTTTTAAAACGTGAACCGGCCAGACAGGATCTGGCGGATGCCCTTTCTGCAGTAGAAGAACGAATTTCGGAAGCGGGTAAATCATCAGATGAGAATCTTGTATTTTTGCTCGGCGAATGGGTCGAGCTGGTGTTTAAATACAAACAGCTGCGTTTTCTCAGATCCGTAAAAAAACGGATCTAGTTGCAGCTGTCAATGGCGGCGATTTTTTTACAGTGTAAAATTTTCACCAAACCAAGGAGGAAAAAAATGATGAAACGGCTTTTGCATTTAAATTTAGCGCTTTTACTGGCCCTTTTGCTGGCAACGGGATGTGCGCAAATGTCCAAAATAACCGGCACAACATCAAAAAGCAGTGCCCCCAGGAAGACTACTGATGTGAGCCTGTATAATAGAGTGCCGGCGTCCATGAAGGCTGATGTCAAAGAGGCTCAATTCGACTTGAAGCAGTCCAAGGCAAATGTAAACAGATCAAAGAAAAAAGTGGAAATCGCTGATTTGAAAAGAGAGCGGTCAGTTATGCAGAAGAAATATGCGGATTATGACCTGCAGGTGGCCAACGCTATGCAACGGGACGCAGAAGTCAATGTCGAACTCAAGCAGTGGGAGGCGATTGATGCTGCGGGACTGGGTGATAAAGAGACCAATATTAAGACCATCGCAAATTTAAAGTCCAAACAGCTCAAAGCCGAAGATTCCAAGATTCAGTCAACAGCATCAAGGGAAACAACCGGGGTGAAGATTAAAAAATTATCCAAAAAAATACACAGCCTGGAAAGTAAACTGAAGTAATTTGCTATTATTAGGGTTTTTTTATACCGGTTGTTGAAGTATTTCCTGCCCCACAAACCGGGTGGCTTGCACCCGGTTGCAAGGGCACCCTATAAAGCACTGAAGAGCTTTTGCCTTTAGAATTAATCTCCAGTCGGGATATCTTTTTCCTGAATTAAGGCCGATCGGTTTAGATGCCGCATCGGCGCGGCCCATAGAGGCGGATGCAATACAGCATCCGCCTTGCTATTTTTGAGAGGGTTGACGGATAAAGATTTATTGAATATGTTTTTACATGGGTGTCCAAAATAATTACAGAATGGAATGCCAGAAGGGTCCTAAGATTAACGTCTTGCTTTAACGATGCCGGAATAATGGAATATTGGAATACGGCAATGATGATATCCTCTTAAGCACCCATTGTTCCATCCTTCCCTGGCCCAGACCGGTTTTTTGAAACCTGCTTGAATATTACGAGCCAATAACAATTACCAACCAAATCGCACCGGAGCGGGCCGCAATTCCATTATTCCACTCTCGAGGCACATGTCGAAACCTGAAAAAACAGTTTGCTTTCAATGGGTTATAGACATTAGGATACATCTAGCTGGGAGGAGATTTCACAATGCCGGATAAAAGACTTACCGATATTATTAATATCGCTATAAAACGCGAAGAGCAAGCCTATGGGTTTTACATGGATTTATATAATAAAGTCGATGACAGCGGTGTAAAGGGCATTTTAGAATGGATTGCCGGTGAAGAGGTAAAGCATAAAAAGTTTCTGATGCGATACCGTGAGGGAGAGCTGGGCCAGGATACATTGCGAATGACTGATGTTGTGTATTTCAGGATAGCCGAACATCAGAAAGAACCGGACATTGAAGCGTCGATAAAACCTGAAGACGTATTTTTGGTTGCGGCGCACCGGGAACTGAGGTCCCATCAATTTTACACGGAGCTGGCCCAGTTACATTCGCAAGGCGATACCCATGAAATGTTGCTTAAAATCGCTAACGAAGAGTTGAAACACAAAGAAAAAATGGAGTATTTATATGCCAATACCGCTTTTCCCCAGACTTCCGGCGGGTGATTAAAACGATCGAGACCGAACGGGTTTAAATCAGAAGGTAAGGCGGCAAATCTAAGGCTTTTTTTCAACGCCTTTGGCTGTTTCCTCTTCACCCTGGAAAAACGTAGCTTTCACCCGCTGGCCGTTGTGTCCCTCCACCTTAATTCGCCCGTCCACCTGATAAAGGGTTATCTTTGAGCCCGTTATAAAACTATTTCCGCTTGTGACCTTTGAGTTTTTACCCGTCAAAACCAGAATCCTGTCCGTCACAGACCACTCCGCCCGATCGGTTTCGGCCACACGATCCTCAGTCCAGATGTTGACATTGCCCATTGCAATTATTTTTTGTATTGATTCTTCACCGATCGCAGGATTTTTGGACCGGCCTTGCGGGTTTTTATAATAAATTCGAAGTCGGTCGGATTTTATTACAACCGCACCCCGGTGCGCTTCAACATTTCCAATAAATTCAGCGTAATTTTCATGACTGCTGCTTAACAACTGATCTGCCGTAACCTGGATCTTCTCATCGCCGGTTGGCGTTTTTTTCGGTACTACCTTCTCAGCGGCTTGAGCAGATGAGATTGCAACCTGGATTAAAATAGCTGCCAAAACAAGTACGTGTCTGATGGCTATAGGATAATAATAAAGCATAAAATTCATGCAACCTTTTTTTAATTGTTAAACCGGAATATTTTTAGATGATGATAATATCAGCCCAATTCTCATTTGCCAAGAGGGATATTAAGTAAAGTTTTGAAACACTGGCAAAAGCAATGGTTGCGGGTTACGGGTTACGCGTTGCGAGCTCTTTTGTAAAAACCGGTAGCCCGAAACATGCAACTCGCGACAGTAAACCTGGCTCACCTTATTGGCGCCTAATATCAACAATCCAGTACCGGTGCCCTTCCGGTTTGGGTGTCGAGGCCGGCTCGGCCTTTAGGATAATCGGGATATGATTTTGAGAATTCGTCCAAGATAGTTTGACTTCCGGTATCATAAAAAA
>CAMYNZ010000322.1 GCA_947259865.1 uncultured Desulfobacterales bacterium
ACTGCCCGGCAATAATCGCTTTAGCCGGTATGAGTCCGGTGGCACTGGCGGATACGATGTTACCGGCCACACCGGGCCCGTCTCCGGCCACATACATACCACGGATCGCGGTTTCCAGCGCATTCGAACTCTCAACCTGGGTTGCAAAGAATTTGATCTCCGGAGCATACAGCAGGGTTTCATCGTTGGCCACACCGGGAACCACACAATTGAGCTTTTCCAACCCCTCGATGATGTTGGTCAAGATCCTTTCGGGCAATGCCATGGCGATATCCCCGCAGACAACCTTGGTCAATGTCGGCTCGATATAGCTGTTTTTTATCCGACCCCAGGTGCTGCGCCTGCCGCGTTTAAGGTCACCAAAGCGCTGCAGGATGGGTTTGCCGCCACCTATCAAAGTAGCCAGATTACCGATTGATTCACCATAGGCCTGGTTGTCGGTTACCGGCTCGGTCAGCACAACTTTGGACAGAAAGGCAAAGTTCGTATTCTCTGATTTTGTGTGCTGGTAGGCGTGGCCGTTGACACAGACAAATTCACTGTAGTTTTCGATGGAAACAAATCCGCCCTTGTTAGTGCAAAAGGTCCGGGTATGATCGTCATATTTTGAGGTTTGAATAAAAAAAGTGGGATCGTATATCACCCTGCAAAGATCCTGCATAATATCATTGTGAACCTCCACCCGAACACCGACTTCTATACCCCGCTGTTTGAGCCCGATCCCATGGCTCTGGGCCAGGCGCCCGACCCAATCCGCACCGACCCGACCCGGCGCCAGAATTACGTTTTGGGTTGCGTATATTTTTCTATTGGTAACCAGGCCTGTGACCCGTCCTTTTTCAATCACTACATCTTTAACTTCTTCAGATGTATGCATAGTCACCCCATTGGATTTAATGGCACCGGCCATTGTGGCAATGTGGCCGGGCAGGCAGTCGCTTCCCAAATGCTTTTGCTTGATGATAAGCAAATCAACCCCGTGGGTTTTGGCTTTTTTGCGGATGTCCTTGGCGGCTTCCATATCGGTTGGATATACGGGGCCGTGCATCCCAAACCGGTTAAAGATACTTTCGGTTTCGTCCACAAGTGCCTTTGCCTGTTTAACGGGCATAAACTGGGTCAAGTCTGTTTTGCCGAGTTTGTGGATGTAATTCAGTTTTCCGTCCGAAAACAATCCGGCACCGCCGATGCCGCATAAAATATTGCACGGTTTGCACTTATAGCAATGTTGGTGCGCATTGATGGGACACTGCCGGTTGGCCAGACTTTTACCTTTCTCGATTATAAGTACTTTAAGATCCGAGTTCTCGCTCAAATACCAGGCGGCAAATAAGCCGGCAGGACCGCCACCCACAATGATGACGTCATATTTTTTATCTATTTCACTGGCTTTTACAGCAGACATCTTTTTTTCCGAGAAAATATTGCCCTCAATTCAAATACCGATAAGGTGATTTGTAATTACATTGAGATAGTATAATATTAAGTAAGAGGGGTGTCAAAACAATATGACCCCAATCGAGCGTAAACAAAATGGAAACCTAATGTAAAAAACCTAATTTATTGCTTTTGCTAAGTGACCCATAGACTGTTTACAATGTTTGCATCGGTGAAATATAAATTGTCAAAAAGCACTCCATTTTGTTTACCCCTTGGGCTTCGCTTTCAGCTATGACCCAACAGGTCGGGAAAGCCACGCCAAGGCGGACAAGCCGATGTTTATCCGCCAGAGATCTTTGGCGGAATACCCCATAGCCTCCGGCTTGACTCCTACGGTGCCTGCGTTGCCATACACTCAAGGAGTCAGTTTATTGCATTTCATCAACAAGTTTTTTAAATTCTACCGAATCCGTTAAAATCTTTTGAGCTGCCGCCTTTAACCTGTCAACATCGCTCGCTTCAAGATGAAAGGAGGTCGGGAGGTTTTTAAGATGATTGCGCTCAGATTCATCCTTTAGCTCGTCAAAGTCCACCTCGATAAGGTAAGTTCGAGCAGCACAGGCAGGGGTTTCGCCAGAGAATCCTTGCTGCTTCGTTTTTTTAGAGGATGTCCCACGGCCGCAGCGACCGGTGGTAATCGTCTCCCGCCAGCGGCTGATATTATTTCTTAATAATTCCATGGTTTCAAAAGAGTATTGAGTCAGTGGGATAGAAGAACCCGCACCTAACGAATCAATTAGTGGGATAGAAAAATCTCTTTTACTGAAACTCGTGTCCCTGGCCTTCTGGGCATTGACAACGATGATGGCAAATTTGTTTGTTTTTTCAAGATCAAGTTCTTTGAGTTTGTTCCAGATGCCTTCCCCACTTAAAGTAGTATTTATCAGCACCCGAATTCCATGATTTTCTGATATACCTCAGTCGAGCAAGTGGATATAAGGTTGGATTTTTCGATCGTTATAATTGCTCAGCGTTTTGGCCATGTGGTAATGGCGCGTGTTTATTTTTCCTTTATTGAGGGCTTTGGTGGCCCACTTTGGCATCTGGTAATTACATGATCCGGCGTAATTTTTAATAATGATGCTGGGGAATGCGCCTGGAACCGCAGAGGAAGCAGTAACGGCACGAGATACGGGGTATGAAGCAAGGTCGGAGCAGATGGGCTTAAACTGCTCTCCTGTGAAAGTAAACTGGGATCCCTGGGCGACATTGGTTGCATTGATGGCTATCACCGGACCATTCGAAGTGATGAAATCTTGAAAAGTTTTTTTTTGAAACAACAGTTCGTCATAGTAATCTGCGGCGAGATCGCTGCGTCCGTAATGCAGCGAAGCCAATTTGGGCCAGCTAAATGGTGAAATTACGCGTCTGGTAAGCTCGGACTGCACATTGTGTTTGAGGAATTTAGTTTCAAAGTCCTCGAAGATTCGGTCTTTGAAAAGACCGTAATAGGCAGCGGTAACCCCGAATGCCAAAGCCGCCGCTCGGGTACCACCGCCTGAAAATGTTAAAATCAGCAGGAGTTCATCCGAACGACTTCCAGGTTTATTTTCGAGTGAAAATTGCCGGACCGACTCTGTGGATACGATCGGGTTGTTGATGGGATAGTGGGCAACACAGGCAGTCAGTTGAACAAACAGTGCGAATCCTAAAATAGTTATTAGAAATTTCTCTATTTTTAACACATCCTGCATATTGATCCTCCGTCAGTAGAAACGGGCAGTTTCGGCTGTCTGGATTTCTTATCACAAAACCAAGTTAATTACAGATATTATTTAGATCCTTCGGGGAGTGTCAAGTCTGAGGAATGTCATGGATATCTTTTTGCTTAATGCAGCCTATACTCGAACCCCTTCAATTATGCAAACACTCTCTTTAGTAAGTATAATCCGGGAGAGTTTGAAACCTGACGATACGAACAGGTTGCTAAACTCTGCTTCCGTCCGTTCTCGGCCGCCCGTAATGACAAGCATTTCAAGATCCAGGAGCTTAGCAACGGAGGGCTCGTTTCCGGGAGGTATAACCATCTCAACAACCAAAAGCCTTGATGCTGTATTCATGGCTCGGTGGCAGTTTGTCAGAAATATCCGGCACTGCTCATCCGTCCAATCATGAAGGATATTTGACATGAGATACGCGTCACTACCCGGGGGAATATTCTTAAAAAAATCACATTCTACTGCCTGACAACGATCTTCAATACCTCGGGTCTGGATCACTTTTCTGGTCTTTTGAATTACAGAAGGAATATCTGCCACGACCCCTTCCATTAAAGGATTTGCTATCAGAATTTCTGCCATCAAGACACCCAGCCCTCCGCCCACATCCGTTAGTGTACTGATGCCTGAAAAATCATAGACATCAACAATTGCACGGTGTGAGCCAGCAGCTTTTATTGCATTGGCTTCATTAAACACTTCTGCTGCCTGAGGGTTTTTTTCAAGCCAATCAGAAACCGACGTCCCATGAGCTTTTTCAAAGGCTGTGACCCCTGTTTTTACACTATCCAAAAAATATCCCCACGCCTTGTCACTCCAGTCAGAGTTAAACAGTAGCGCTACGGATCTCATTGCACCCGTTTTCAAATACTCAGCCATTGGTGTAAGTTCAAACCGTTTGGCTTCTGTCTCGAAAAAAATACCGACACTCGCCAGGGCTCTCATCATCCTGTAAAGAAAAGGTGCATGGGAGTGGCTTGCTTGGGCGAGTTCTTCTACACTTTTGGGACCTTCAGCCAGCATATCGGCTATGCCAAGCTCGGCCGCTACGTAAATAGGTTTGCTTATCCAATTTCCGACGATAAATTTCATAAGCTGTGCTGGTGGTGGTAACTCGTTCGGTTTCATTTCTATCTCCTTTTGTTGGAATAATTTATTAGCTACGGATTACCATAAAACTTTACGAGGCATTCGCCTCGCGCTTTAATAAATCTGTTTTAGGTAACGCAAACTTTTCGTTACTTATCCGCTGATATCGCTACGGATTTCTAATTTTAAGGATTTTCAGGTCAGGAATTTTGAATCAGAAAAGAAAAAAAGCTAATGGATGCAAAATGGCATGTTTTAAGGAAATGAAAAATACAAGTAAGATCGGATATTCAAGCTTTGTTGACGCGTGAAGGTTACACACGAACCGACTGAATGTCAATACAGTTGCGATAAATTTCCGATAAAAAGGGGTCACCCATTAAAAGGCGCTAGGTCAAGAAAAATATCTCCCCTGTGCAAGTAGCAGCCTTTACTGCTGCTTGCTTATCTCAGCGATGGTATCACCTCATATATACTGAAGCTCAGCGTTTTTTTACCGCACCCGCAGTTTCTTTAGATTGAAGTGCAGCCTATGGTATACTGCACCAGTCACCCATCAGGATTAAGGCCATTGGACTCGATCGATTCATATCGTGTCGCGACCCTTGTCCGCTTTAGCGGACCCAGAAAATCTTCGGTACCATGGACGTGTCCAATATTGTTTTTTCTCAAATCTTATGGTTATTAGCCAACCCCTTCTGGCTCACGCCATGGGCAGTAAAAGTGTCTGATGCTTCATATTGGGTGGAACGGCTTTCCAATCAAATCTAATGGTTTTTCCAACCCCTATACAGGTTCACCGCTCCAGCCACTTCATTTTGCAAAAAGCTTGGCAGCATCAAATGGCACTACGTCCTTGATGACAAAGTAAGCCGCTCGGGCCAACTTGTGAGCCAAAGCGCTGTGCGCTACCATGCGGTTGGTCTTGGCGGCTTTGCGATTAAAATAGGCCCGGGCATCAGAGTCATAACGCCGGGCAAATTCAACCGCCTCGGAAAAGGCCCAGGCCAGATAGCGGTTACCGTTTTTCTTGTTGCCTTTGCCTTTTGCTTTACCGTTGCTGGTCCACTTTGTGGGAACTTTGCGACAGTAAGACACGTAGTCACCGACTTTGGCGAACCGATCGATAGGACCGGTCTCCAACATGATCGTCATCGACAATATCTTGCCCACACCCGATATGGTCGGCAAATACTTGAAGGCCGGCTGCAACTTGACTTTCTTTTGCACGGCGTTTTCTATTTGCCGGATCTTGCCTGTTAAAAAATCAATGCATTCCTTGCTGACCCGCCCACTGAGCTCCAGATCCTGCTGTCCGGCCAATAACGGAACCACCTCGTCTTGGGTTACTTTCTTGACCTGATTTACGTTCACTCTCAAGCCACAATTTCTATGGATAATGCCTTGTAAGCTTAAAATCAAAGAAGTCCTCAGTTTTACCAAGTGGCCTCTTTTCCTCAGCAAGTCACGCACCGGACGCTGCGCCTTGGGATATATGTAGCCCTCAGGCAAAATCCCCAAACGCAGAAGATGGGCCAGCCAAAACGCATCATGATTGTCATCGCTATGTTTAAGACCTTTGTATTTTTGGATAGCTGAAGGATTGGCCAGGTGTAATTGATAACCCTGATCCATTAAAAGATCCACCAGCCAGTACCAGTTAAAAGTTGATTCGACCACCACCCCCTTTAGAGTCTGCTTGAATGGTGCTAAGGCTTCAAGGATAAGATTCGGGGCATTGGCTAACTTCTTGCGGTAAACACGTCTGTCTTGCTCGTTAATGATTCCAATGTGATTACTGGTTGAATGTAAATCAATTCCTGCGTATAGTTGCATGGGGCACCTCCTTGCTGTTTATGGTTTACTCACCACAAAGCATACCAGGAGATTCTTTCTTTTGCTATGCCCCAGTAGGGGGTGCCTTTTATATGATTATCAAAGCTTGAATAGTGAATTAAATCGATTATAATTTATTTTTAGATTATTAAATCCTTGCCGATTGCATTAATCCTTCATTCCAAACACCCATTCTCATATAATAAATTTCCATTGAAAATTTCCAATCAGCTTAAAAGTTTATTCACTATTCAAGCTTTGACCCTATTTCGCTTAAATTCAGCAGAATCCGAAAGCGGGCCCCTCTTCTTCTTGGTCAGTTTCCGGAAGTGGGCAAAGCGCCTCATAGGGTGCATCGAGTTCAATACCAAAATGATCCTTTAATGCATCGATATACAATTGCCCCTCAGGCAATTCTTGAACCTGCTCTTTGTCCGCAGTCAGTCTTTTCAATGTATTATTGAAAAGTGTGATTACTCCGTTATGAACCGGGAGCGCCGCCACTCTGGCAAAGGTAAAGAACGAGCTGGGATGGGTCGAGGTGAAGTGATTCCCGTATGCGATGTCAGCTGGGCACACATGCCCCAAATCGAAACTATAAAGATCTTGCCATTGATCGTCTTTTAAGGTCTGGAGCATGATGCCGAAAGGCCCTGCATCCACGAGACGAAATGTCTGTCCATCTTGGGTTGCTGGGTGATCGAGTTCTAACGGAATCGGGGCACGTAGATTTGGATTCCCAAACCCCACGTCGGTAATCCATTGCCTCCCCTGAACTGATACGAGTGCAACCTGATGTCCCCGGCCCGATGGTGTGCCGGTTAAGTGAACCCGGGCCAGAAGAGCGCGGGCGTCGAAGCCAACAGCCTTGAGAGCCATAAGAAACAAGCCGTTCAACTCAAAGCAGTAGCCACCGCGTGCCCTGTTCACCATTTTGTCGAAGAGCGCTGCTGGTTCTAGCGATATGCCACGTCCCAAAAGAATATCGAAATTCTCTAATGGGATTGTGAAGTATTGAGCGCGGTGGAGGGCTTCAAGCCGATCCTCTGTTGGTTGTATGACCCCGGAATAGTTCAGGCGTTCGAGGTAGGCGTCAAGTTCAAATTCTTTATTGTCCATGGTGTAACGTTCCTTGATTTGCTGGCACGGCCTAACGTCTATA
>CAMYNZ010000323.1 GCA_947259865.1 uncultured Desulfobacterales bacterium
GGGACATCCACCACACCGGCAATATTTGAACCGCAATCACAAACAAATACACCAATACGTAATTCTTCATTCATATGAAAACTCCAATTGACTCCGGAGCACCTGGATTAATTTCAGTAGTTAAAATTCAAAATTCGAAGCACGAAATCCCTGGCCCAGACCTGGATTACAAGTAATTATTTTATATGCTTGAAACCTCTGCAGCTTCACTTTTCTCCATACCAGTTAATCACCGTCGCCCCAGGGCAGGCCGAAACAATTCTTAAATTCAAATTCTCAAATGTTCCACATATTATTTACTTGAGCAGTTGAGCTGTTTATCTCGCCATGCCCGCGAAACCTGTGTCGGATTTGATCCGGTAGCGGGCATCCAGGGCAACCGGAGATGATTTTGCTGGATTCCTGCTTTCCAGGCTGTGTCATAATTCTAAAAAGCGTTTTATTTCTGCCCGTCATGCCGGACTTGATCCGGCATCCAGAAGCATAACGATCTGAAAAAGCACTGGATTCCGGGTCAAGCCCGGAATGACAAAACAGCAGTATGTATCATTTTGCCAATTAAGACACAGTCTCTTTCGCAGGAATGACGGTCTATTTTGTAGAAAATTCCCCGATCCCTCATTTACTTCTCAGCAATATAGCACCGAAAAATTTCAACATCAGGCCTACTAACTCGGCAGCGCTAGTTATCCAGAATTGCTTTCATGGCTGCCGCTGACGCCTGCACCACCGATTCGGCAATATCGATCGGTCCGGTTGCACCCCCGCACAAATATATACCGTCGACCTTTGTCTCCAAGGGTGCCGTCAACGGATCATTTTCTTTAAAAAACCCCAGATGATCCAGTTCAAGTTTCAAGACTTTGGCCAGCTTTTTATTCCTGTTATTGGGAACAATACCGGTTGCCAGCACCAGCAGTTCGACTTCTTTCTTGTTCAATTTGCCGGTCTCCAGATCCTCATATCTCAGGGTTAAATTCTTTGTTTGCGGATCTTCAAATACCTCATACGGTCTGGCCCGGATATATTCGACCCCATTTTCAACCGCTTTGCGATAGAATTCCCAGAATCCCTTACCGTATGCTTTCAGGTCGTTATAAAATACGGTGGTTTCAACCGCCGGATCGTGTTCTTTGGTAATAATGGTTTGCTTGCTTGAAATCATGCAGCATATTTTGGAACAATAGGGCGTGCCTCTCCCTTCGGCCAGACCCCGGCCCGCGCATTGTATCCAGGCAATCTTTTTGGCATGCTTACTATCCGACGGCCTGATGATTTCCCCGGCCGTGGGCCCGCCGGCATTCATCAATCGTTCAAACTGGGTGTTTGTAATCACATTTTTATACACATTGTACCCCAGCAGATCACCGGCTGGTTTGGCGTCGCTGATACCAGAGGCCACCACGATACTTTTAACTTCAAGTTTCAAGTTCTTACTGGTTTGCCACAAGGTTACGGCCTTTTTACCCTCTTTTTCGCAGGCCAGGACACACAAAGCGATGGGGCATTCCCGGCACTGGCTGCAATCGACCTTACAGCCTCCAATGCAAGCGCCGTCTTCGCGCATTTCACCGAAGCGACAGGCCGGGTCCACGGAAACCACATTGGGAACGGCCTGGGGAAAAGCCATGGAAATCAGCTTTCGCTTACCACCGACCTTACCGTCCATTTCATCAGAAACGCTCACAGGACAGGCCTCGACGCAGGCGCCACAGCCTGTGCATTTCTCCTCATCAATAAACTTGGGCTTTTTGACGAGCCGAACCTGGAACTTCCCGTTGGATTTTTTGACCTTTTTGACTTCGGTATTGGTCAATATCTCGATATTTTCGTTATTATCCACATCATACATCTGGGGGGCTTCGATGCAGATGGAACAATCATTGGTCGGGAAGGTTTTATCCAGACGCGCCATCATGCCGCCGATACTGGCGGTGTCATCCACCAGATATACCTTTGTGCCATATTTGGCTGCGTTCATGGCACAATTGATACCGGCAATTCCTGCCCCGATTACGAGTATTGCATCGCTCATATGCACACCTCAAAAAATAGACAAAAATGCGGAATTCGGTTAAATTAGCCGCCCGCTCACTTTGTTCGCTCGACAGCCGCCGACAGAAGACGGCCTTTTGCCTCCGCGACCTGCGGAGGCAAAAATGTCAATCCCGCTTAAGCGGGATATAATCAAAGATTTAGCATTAAATCTCAGTTATTATTATCGCTTTGGATTTGCAGACAGCCACACAGGTTTGGCACCCCAGACAATTCTGGGGCCGGGTTGGGTATGCTTTATGGGTCATGTCGAAAACTTCCGTCGGACAATAGATGACGCAAAGTTCACATCCGTCGCACCGCTCCGGATCAACATTCACCAGATAAATTTCGTAATCACGCATTACTTTGGGCATTATATCAGCCTCTGCAATAAGTGGTTTCAAAACCCCAGATTAGGCCCAATATTTGTGTTGCAAACCGCTCGGCAGAGCTTGTCGAAGGCCTCTTCAAAACGCTACCTACATGGTAGAGGGTTGAGCCCGTTGGCCGGTTAGCCCGTTGGCCGGTTAAAACGTAAAAAATGATAACATTCTTTAGTTAACAGGCTAAACCGGCTTAACTGGCAAACCGGCTAACCTAAAATTCCGGGCGGAAATTAGCGGAATTTTTGCATAACCTTCTTAAACCCCGGCAGCGCATTGATGATAGTCTCATCATCGACACAGAAGGCAATTCGGAAATGGCCGGGTCCATTAAAACCGCTTCCGGGTACAACCAGAATAAGCTCCTCCTGAAGCGCCCTGACAAATTGCACATCATCTTTGATCGGGCTGCGGGGAAAAAGATAAAATGTGCCGGCTGGTTTGATAAATTCATAGCCGCAATCAGCCAGACCATCACACAGAATGTCGCGTTTGCGTTTATATTCGGAAATCTCCACACTCATGCCCTGGAGGCAGGCGACCACCCGCTGCATAAGGGCCGGTGCATTTACGTATCCGAGAATTCTATTGGTCAACGCCATACCGTTTAAAAGCGCCTTTTTGTAGGTTGCCCGCGGGTTCACCGCTACAAATCCGATCCGCTCACCCGGGATGGAAATGTCCTTGGAATATGATGTCCCAATGATACTTTCATTATAACTGGCAAAGATACTCGGAACCGTGGCACCATCGAAAACAATTTTCCGATAGGGTTCATCCGAAACCAGATAAAGGGTTCGATTAAGTTTCCGGCCTTTTTTTTCCAAAAGGCTGCCAAGGGCTTTAAGACTCTCCTCCGAATAGATTTGGCCGGTAGGGTTATTGGGTGAATTGAGCAAAATCGCTTTTGTTTTTTCATTAATAGCACTCGATATGGCGTCCAGATCCAGCGTAAAATCCGGATTGGTGGGAACCGTCTTTAGGACGCCCCCATGATTGTCGGCGTAAAATTTATATTCAACGAAACAGGGCGCAGGCGTGATCACTTCATCGCCGGGATCCAGTATTGCTTTCAGGCTGACGTTCAGGGCTCCGGAAGCGCCCACGGTCATGATAACATCCTTTTCCGAAACCGCGACCTGCTGTTCTTCCGTAAGGAAATCAGCTACAGATTTACACACTGCCGGATAGCCGGTGTTGGGCATGTAGCAATGATCCCCCAGTCCACATGAATCCACCGTGTCCCGCAGAACCTCATTGAATTTTTCCGGGGGTGGAATATTGGGGTTGCCGAGGCTGAAGTCAAAAACGTTCCGGGCGCCGTGCTCTGCCTTTAGACGCGTGCCTTCTTCAAACATTTTTCGAATCCAGGAGGATTTTTCGATAATGGCTTCAATTTTTTTGGCGATGGTCATGGTATATCTCCAGTGGAATCGTTTTAGCTGTCTTTGAGCTCATCCCATTTATAATCGATCAGTTCCAGCAAAACGCCGTTCATCTTTTTGGGGTGAACAAAGGCGAATTCACAGTCACGAAACGGGCGAGCGCCCCCGATAAAGGGATAATCTTTATCCTTCAATTCTTCCATGGCCTGCCGGGTGTTGTCCACATTGAAGCTCATCAGCATTATGCCTTCACCGCGTTTCTCGATAAATTTGGCGACCGCCCCGTCCGGGGTGGTTGATTCCATCAATTCAAAACCTACGCCGCCAACCCAGTAGCGGGCAACCTTGATTTTTTCAGGTTCATCGATATATTCATCATCCGGCTTGGACTTGCCCAGCAACGGTTCCCAGGTTTTTCTGGCCTCGTCCAGGTTTTTGACGGCGATACAGATGTGGTCTATCTTGTTAACCTTCATATTATCCTCCGGTTTTAGGTTGTTCGGTTTGCCGGTTGAGCCCGTTGGCCCGTTAAAAAAATAAATTTATGAACCGGCAAAAAGGGTCACGGGCAAACCGGCTCAACCAGCGGTGATTTTCTGCTTTAAACCTTTGATTGATTCTTTGCTTTA
>CAMYNZ010000324.1 GCA_947259865.1 uncultured Desulfobacterales bacterium
ATAACCCCGCAACCCGCAACACTATTTTTATTCAACCAATAGTCCCAGCGTTTTGCCGTCTTTTAGATTTACTAGCCCTTCCTCGCAAATCCTAAGATACGGTATGGCTGCCCCCGTAAGCGTAATGATCGAAAGTATCGGGTCTGGAAACCGGACTCCCAACCCGGCTACCGCGGCTTGCACGGCTTTTAATTGTGAGGCAATAACCTCTATGGGCTGGGTGGAAACGATTCCGAAAACCGGGAGTGGAATTTCGCTCAACACACGACCGTCCCGGCATACAACCGCACCTCCCTGCAGCGCATGGATTCTGTTAACTGCAGCAGCCATATCGGTTTCGTCGGCACCCACCACGATTATATCCGACGAATCCCAGGCCCCGCTGCAGGCAAAAGCACCGGAAGTAAGGTTAAAGCCTTTAATCAATCCTATAAATGTTTTTCCGGGCACATGGGTTCTATCAATCGCAGCGACCTTGATAAGATCCCGGTTAAGATCAGTGCTGATTTCGCCGTCGATCACGGGCAGCTGCATTGTGACCTCTCGGGTAACCAGATCGGTAATCATATCGATGACCCGAACAGTAACCTCCTTTGGGCCATTCTCCATGGGTATGGAAAAATCCGAAGCTGAAAAGGGCTTCGGCAGGTGGATGCTGTTTTGACTGTTTTGTGAAAATTGATGCTTTCTGGGAGAAACCAGTTGCTGGCCATCCTGGGCAATGACCCGACCGTTACTGATCACACACAGCGCTTGAAGGGTATTGGTATTCGGGATGATCACCATATCGGCATATCGGCCGGGGGCCAATCCGCCGATCAAATGGTCCAGGCCAAAATGTTGGGCCACATTCAAGGTTGCCATTTGGATGGCAGTGATGGGATCAAAACCACAATCAATGGCTTTCTGGACCACAAACTCCATACCGCCTTTTTCAAGCAAGTCAATGGGCCCCACCCCATCGCTTACTAAAATTAAGCGCCTAAAATCTATCCCGGATCCCTTTATCTCGGAGATCGCTTCAAGATCTCTGCGGACACTGCCCTCCCGCACCATAACGTACATTCCCAATCGCAGTCTTTCTAAAACCTCCTCGGCCTGAATGGGTTCGTGGCAGGAAGTTATACCAGCAGCGATGTAGGCGTTCAATTTGTTGCCCCTGGCTCCGGCGGAGTGCCCTTCCAGGGTTTTCCCGAAACCCAGGGTTTTATTATAGACCGAAAGCATGCGGTCGGGTTCCTGAAATACGGATTGCCAGTAAGATTCACCCAGGCCGATGACATTTTCCCGGGCCAGCAGCTTATCCAGATCCTGGGTCGAGATACCCCGTGCCTTTTGGCTGATGGACGCCATAAAGGGAGCGGTAGCAAATATCTTGACAGGTTGTTCCTGGATCGATTCCAAAAATTCGGCAACACCGGCATAACCCGCGACGGGAAAGGGCTCCATGGTTTCCGTAACCAGGCTGGTTGTGCCGCCTGTGGTGATACAATTGAGAAATTCACTGACAGTGTATAGCCAGGAAAGGTGAGTGTGACCGTCGATTAAACCGGGAATAAGTGTTTTACCGCCCGCATCGATCACTTTCGTTTTTTGACCGATTTTATCGTCCGGTTTATCTCCGACGTAGGCAATCCATTTATTTTTTGTGCACACCGAATAACTTTTGAGAATTTCCCCGGTGTAAACATTGAGCAAGTTGGCATTCACAATTGCCAGGTCGGCCTGATCTTGACCGAGGGCCACCTGAATGAGTTTCTTTTTATCTTCCACCCCAATTAGTACGACCGATTCTGATGTTTCCATAACGGGATCGCCTCGCTCATCTGGATTCGATTGAATTTCAGTACCCCTACCACACCATGGCAGGTTAGACAACTAAATGTAGAGGAGAACCGGGTCCATGCTATATTTAAAAACCTAGCGCTAATTTTCTCAGAATTGGAATGCCGGAAGACGGGACTAATGGTCTTAAGGAGCGTGGGAAAGAGGATTATGGGTAAAGTTTGGTTTCGTCAATTTAAACTCTCCAGTATCGGTTGGACGGACTGTGGAATTCGGCCGCCGGCGGCGATGTCGGCTGTCTTGAAAACCGGATTTGAGAAATCACCATTCGCGGTCCCAATATTACAGGCGGATATCTCAACAACCCCCAAGAGACCCGATCGGCTTTTTGGGGGCAATGGTTTCGTTCCGGTGATATCGGGGTTTTCGATGAGGATGGATACCTTTATATCGTCGACCGCCTCAAGGACATGATCATCTCCGGTGGTGAGAATGTTTACCCCCGTGAAGTCGAAGAAATTTTATACACCTTGCCCGAAGTTCAGGAATGTGCGGTGGTCGGCTTGCCCGACAAAGAATATGGAGAACGTGTCACCGCATTTATTGTGGCCCGGAAAGGTTATGATCTTGAACCGAATGTGATCAAATCAAAACTTAAAAAACAACTGGCGCGTTTTAAAGTACCCAGATCTTTTATCGCCGTTGAAGGGTTGCCAAAAAACAGCGCGGGTAAGATATTAAAAAGAGAAATCAGGAAAGACTACCAAAACAAGAAGCGTTAAAAGAGGGGACAATTCATTTTATAACGCGCAACGCGTCACCCGGAACGGATAACGCCTATAAATGGCGTTATCCCGGCATACCGCACTCAATCCATGGTGAATGTTTTTTCTTTGAATATTTTTACACAGGCATCCACGGCCTCAGGATCATAGTGGGTGCCTTTGTGTTTCACTATTTCAGCCAATGCTTTTTTTATGCCCTTGCCCGGACGATAGGGCCGATGGGAGGCCATTGCCTCCACCACGTCTGCAACGGCGATGATTCTGGATTCAACCAGTATTTCATCACCGGATAGACCCCGGGGATATCCGGAACCATCGCATTTTTCATGATGCTGCAACACCATTTTTGCAATCGGCCAGGGGAAATCAAGCTCTTTTAAAATATCATAACCGACCTCGGGGTGTTCTTTAATCAGGTTGAATTCATTTTGGGTTAACTGGCTGGGCTTGCTGAGTATCTCGGCCGGCACAGATATTTTGCCCAGATCGTGGATGATTCCGGCCATACGGATCCCTTCAATTTGATCGTCTGAAAGATCGCATTCACCGGCGATGGCACAGGCCAAATCTGCCACGCGCTTCTGATGGCCGGCGGTGTAGGGATCCCTCATTTCAACTGTCAATGCCGTCGCCCGGACGATACCATCAAGGGCTTTTTGCAATTTGGATGTCCGTTCGACGATCATTCGTTCCAGGTCTTCTTTGTAGGCCCGGTTGGCTATTTCAAGTTGGCGTCGGCGCAGTGCATTGGCTACACTGATCGAAAGCCGGTTGAGCCTGACCGGTTTGGTGATATAATCATAAATACCTCTTCTTAAAGCAGATTTGGCAACATGGGGATCGTCAATACCTGTCACGATAATCGTTGCCGTGTCCTTATATTCTGCAGATACGGATTTGACGAAGTCCAGCCCCGACTCCCCGGGCAGGTTGATATCGCATAGGATCAATTCATAGTTGTTGGCCTTCATATGATCACGGGCCGCGGCGCAATCAATCGCCAACTGGCAGGTATGGCCATCGACCTCGAGCATCTGGTCGAGTAAGGTACGGGTCATTTTATCATCGTCAACGACTAAAACATGGGCCATGGTGAACGGTTATTCCAGGTTACAGGTTTAGGTGAATCATAATGTTTAACTGAACAGAGGCCATGCGCGACCGCTAAAAAGGCCCATACACACCTGAAATATTTACCCGTATGAGCCTTTTGAAAAATAAATGGTGGCCTGTGCATTTTAGCTAAATTTCAATTTATTCACCTTAAATTATACCTGTTTTTGGTGGTATATGTCAATCAGCGAGTTATTGCTCCCTTTGATTGGACAGCCCTCCACAGCGCCAACCACAAAGCTCCCAGGCTGATTAAAAGGCAAAACAGTTTAAAAAGCCATCCCACAAAAGGAATAAGACCGATTACCCCAATAGTGACGATTCCGATAACAAAGGGCCAAAAGAATGTGGTGATTTGAGACTTTTTGAAAAATCCGATAATTTTTCTTCCGATCCAGACGCCGATATAAATACGACTGATATAAAGAATCAACCCGTATATAAAACCGGCAATAATTCCGGCAGGTATGCCGATAATGGTAATAAAGGCGATAATGATGGCCACCGGCACCGCGACTAAAAAGACAAAGCCCACCCCGATGTTTTTCCAGGGTGACTCGGAGATCAATGCCACTGTGTTTTCTGTCTGCTCTGGGAAAAAGGTGTTAACGATTAACCCCACCACGATTAAAGCCGCTATTGAAAGCACCCCGATGATGATTTTTACAGCCAGGGCCGCCTTTTTACCTTTGCCGCGTCTTTTCTCACGCTCATCCGGTCTTA
>CAMYNZ010000325.1 GCA_947259865.1 uncultured Desulfobacterales bacterium
TGCCACAACTTCAACAACATTTGAAGGAATAAAATTTTCAGAGGATGTTGTGGCATCCACCCATTCAATATTTTCAGGTCTGATCGCCAGGTGAACGGTTTCATTTTCTATATTTTCAAGGCCTGAAACCGAAAATTCCCGTTGTCCGAATGTTACTTTTCCATTCTTTTTAGTCCCTGAAATAAAGTTGGAGGTTCCCACAAATTCAGCAATAAAACTTGTTTTGGGTTGCTTATATATTTCAATGGGAGACCCAATCTGCCTGAATTCGCCATCTCTCATAATGATAACCCGGTCCGCAAGTGCCAGCGCTTCTTCCTGGTCATGGGTCACGTAAATCAGGGTGATTCCGAGCTCTTCTTGCAATTTTTTGATCACGATTCTGAGGCGCACACGTATTTTAGCATCAAGGGCACTTAAAGGCTCATCCAGAAGCAGAACGTTCGGTTTTATGGCAAGCGCGCGACCCAGCGCAACCCTTTGCTGCTGTCCACCGCTCAATTGCGAAGGGTAATGGTTTTCCCATTCGGTAAGACCCACCAGTTTTAGTATTTCACCGACCCTCTCGTTGATGAGCTTTTGCGGCATTTTCCGCATTTTTAAACCAAAAGCGACATTTTGATTGACCGTCATATTCGGAAAGAGAGCATAAGATTGAAAAACAATTCCAAACTCCCGTTTCTGGGGAATCACATCGTTGATATTTTTCCCATCGTAAATAATATTACCGGATGTCGCCTGCTCAAAACCGGTGATAATTCTGAGAAGCGTGGTTTTTCCGCAGCCACTTGGACCTAAAAAGCAAACAAATTCTCCGGGTTCAATGACCAGGTTGGCATCTTTTACCGCAACTAAAGATCCGAAATGTTTGCTCACGTTTTCTATGATTAGTTTTTTGGACATTGTATGCGCTGCATCTCCTTTGGGTTTGCCGCCTCATTTCAACTGCTAGAGTTCTTATGATCCATACAAAATAGATAAAAGGTAATTATGTAGTGCAAATGATTAAACTTTCTGACGGGTACAAAAAATGAATAGACGATCACGGCAACGGCATAGGCAAATTGCCTAAAAAGGTTCTCACTATGATAAAAAACATAACTTCATAAATCCTCCCTAGAGGATTTATGAAGTTATTATTGGGAATTAAATGGGTAGCGTATTGGTAAAGGATTCAGCTACCATTAATCGTAATGGATTTGAAATTATCTAAGGAAATGGCCTTGCCATACTTCAAGGATCTTGGCACGATTTTCTGATTGCCAGGGAAAATCCATGGGAGCCAGCTTGATCGAATCCAGAGCGGGCAGCTCTTTGGGTCCCATAATCCCCGGGTAGGTTACACCGAGTTTAAATTTGGCATATTCCTTCATCGCGCTTTTACTGATGGCCCAGTCCAAAAATTTCTTGGCGGCTTTTTCATGTTTGGCGCCCTTTAGCAACGAATTGACTTCAAGCTCAAATCCGGCCCCTTCTGCGGGCATCGCCATCACCACTGGAAATCCTTTCTTATTCAATGATGAGTAAACAAATGCAAAAGATGCACCAATTGCATATTCGCCGGCGGCAGTCAGCTTTGCCGGTTTAGAACCGCTCTTAATATACTGGCCCATATTTTTATCTAACGCTTTCAGAAAATCCCAGGCTTTATTGTCTTCAACCGGTTTCTTTTTGTAATCCGGGTCCATCATTACCAGCAGGCTTGCCACCTGGAGGAAACCGGTCCCTGAACTGGCTGGGTTCGGCATGATCAGTTTGCCTTTATATGCAGGGTTGAGAAGGTCGTTCCATGATTGTGCCATTGGAAGATTGCTCTTTTCCAAAACCCTCTCATTTCCGACAAAAGCCGCTGCATATAAATCGATGGCCGTCCAATATCCTTTTGGGTCTTTGAAATTGGCAGGGATTTTTCTCCAGCCTTTGGGTTTATATTTTTTAAGCATCCCTTTGGGGATAAATTCCGCGGTATTCGTCACCGCCCAACCCCAGATGCAGTCCGCCTGGGGATTATCCCGTTCTGCCAGCATCCTGGCACCCAATTCACCGGTTGATAAACGAATCGCCTGGATATCAAGGTCCGGAAGCTCCCTTTTTGCAACTTTAAGGTATTCCACCACCTCTTCATTTTCCAACGATGTATAGATAACTACGGTGGACTTTGCAGCTGCGATTCCCGACATTATAAATAAAGATACCAGGATACCAATAATCGATAGACTTAGCTTTTTCATACTTCCTCCTTATTTATGTGTTTATAATTATTTGATCACATACGGATAGCGCTTCTATTTTTTTGAAGTCAAGTAGCTTATCATGCCCTAAGCGGAGAAAGACAAAAACTCGTCAGTGCTTGAAACGCTGCACTTGCAAGCGTGTGCGGCGTTTCCGGTTTAAATGGCAAGAAATAATAGCAAGAGGTACTAGTGTTGCGTCCCGCAAATAAATTACAAAACTCAACCAACGGTTTGAAAGGTTTTTGCGAGCGCCATTAAGCATTTTGGGATGAAGACGCCTGCTGAAGCGGGGCGCTTGTCCGCCAAAGATCTTTGGCGTATTCACCCGCCAGAGACCGTTGGCGGGTAAAAATCAAAAGCTGTCTGAGTCCCGAGCGTAAGCGAGGTCGAGTTCTTTTGATTTAGACCTGCTTCAGCAGGCGTCCCCGAAATGATCGCCGGCGTGAACGAAAGGCTTTCAAACCGCTGCAAGACTAATTAGAGTTATTCCTGGGACATGACACTAGGACTAAGCTCTAAATACGGTTTATCCTTCTTCAGGTACAGGCGATGCGCTCTGTTTGTCAAGTAAAATGTCAAAATCAAGTCTGCTGGGACTTGAAGTGGTTATTTATTAACAAGATTCTTATCAATTTCCATGCAAGATGTAGGGAAGAATTATTAGATTGACTTATGCAACTGGACTTGACTTATATTAATGAATATTATTACAAATATATCTCCCAAAACTAGCTTACCGTAAGCGACTGCATTTCTGTATCTGATACCTGCGCTGATATGTCTGGATTGTGTTGGGATTTCAAATGCATTGGGCAGCCTGAATCTTTGTATTATGAGCACACCCGCTTTTCAGGCTCTCTCGATACCTGTCGATCATTTATCAACTGGTTTGTATTTTCAATTTCTAGCAACAAATAAATTATATAGCTGTGAAAGGAGGTGAATAGACCGGAAGTAGAAGGTCTAGTTATGGTGAAATGGCCTTTTTGGGCCATATTACTCAATTTATAAACGCCTTAAATTAAGGAGGTACACGATGAAAGGAAAACTTTTCACGATAGCAGCTTTGGCCCTGGTGTTGACCTTCGGCCTTACTAACAGTGGCCTTCAGGCGGCCGATTCGATCAGCGCCTACCTGGGCTTCTCCCGCGAGGTTAACGAAGCCCTGGCCAAAAGGATCCAGGAAAAAACAGGAATTGAAGTCAAGGGCATCACGCTTTCCTGGGGAGAAATCGGTGCCAGAATTACCACGGAGTATCCAAGATTCAACGCCGATATGATTTTGTCAGTGGGTGCGGCCGAGGCCATAAACGGTGCCAAGAAGGGATATTTCGAAGCCTATAAATCACCGGCCTGGGCTGATATTGCCGATACCTTCAAATCCCCGGATGGCACTTATTATGCCCTGGGAACCTTTTCATTCCTTTTAGTGGGTAACAAGGAAAAATTGGCTGAAAAAGGGTATGGGATGCCTATGAGCTATAAGGAACTTTTGGATCCCAAGTGGAAAGGCCAAATCGTTGCCCCCTCACCCAGGACCTCGGGAACGGCCTTTATGATCAATTATTCTTTTCTTCAGCTTTACGGTCAAAAAGAAGGCTGGAAGTATCTCGAGGGTCTGGATAATAACATGGCCTTTTACACCAAGAGCGGTAACGCTCCCACCGATCTTGTGGGCAGAGGCGAATACTTATTGGGGCTCACAGCGGACGAGAATGTATTGAAAAGGATCAACGACGGTTATCCGCTTCAGTGGGTTATCCCGGCAGAAGGCATCGGATACGAGGGTAATTACTGCACAATCCTGAAGGGAACCAAGAAGCTTGACCTGGCCAAGAAAGTTATGGACTATCTCGGCACCAAAGATGCCAGCGAGTTTTTGGCTTCAATGGGGTATATTCCTCCGCGCCCGGGGATTCCCAGCGCACTGTATGGTGCTGCCAAGCCTAAGTTCATCAATGTTGATCACGCCTGGGCCGTCAAGAATAAGAAAAAAGTCGTCAAACAATGGAAGAGTAAATTCATGATGAAGGAAACACCCAAGGCCAAGAAAGTCGGCGATGAGAAAGAAAGAAAGGCGGCCGAAGGGGCCAAGAAACAATAACGTCTGTTTCTTAATCGTTATTTTTGTGCTTTTTGTGACAAAACATTTTTACTGAAATGCATAAATTGAGAAATTCTAATTTAGGATTTGTTTCGAATTTCGTGCTTCGGCCTGCCCTGGTGCGACGACAATTAAATTCACAGCGGCTAGGGTGAAGCCAAGGATATTTCAAAAACAAAGAATAGTTACTTGTAATCCAGGTCTGGGCCGGAGATATTGAATTACTGGACACGCTTAAAGCTAAGCGATAGAAGCCTGTTCATTCCAGCGTGGCCGGTTCAGGGATTATAGGAGGAGCCCACGGTGGCAGAAGCGGCAGCTGTTAGTTTAACCGATAGAGGCTGGTTGTATAAGACCAGGGCATTTCTCAATGCCAATCTGGTGAATATCTTTGCCGGTGGTCTTTTTGCCCTTCTTGCCATCTTCCTCCTTTATCCGATTATCACTGTGCTGATCAAAAGCTTATGGGGGGATGAAGGATTTACATTCGACTTTTATGTCGAGTTTTTCAGTTATAACTTTTACTACTGGTCTCTCCTCAACACCCTTATCCTGGGTTTGGCCGTGATGATCATATTGCTGGTGGTCGGGTTTTGTTTTGCCTACTTGACCACCCGGGGACCTTTGTGGTTGAGAAAACCGTTGAAAATTGTGGCCCTGCTCCCTCTGGCGGCTCCGCCCTATATTTTTTCCATTTCTTTGATTACCCTTTTTGGCCGCAATGGTTTGATTAACAACCTGTTTAACCTGGATTTTAACATCTACAGCTGGACCGGGGTTATTTCGGCCCAGTGCCTGGCTTTTCTGCCGCTGTCATTTATGATGATTGAAAATGTCTTGAACTCCCTTAACCCCAGCCTGGAAGAAACGGCCAGCGATATGGGAGCATCTGAGGTTCGGATTGTTCGTTCCATCACAATCCCTCTGGCAGCCCCCGGCCTATTAAAAGCAGCCCTTCTGGTCTTTGTGATGACCATCGCCGAGTTCGGCAATCCCGCGATCCTTGGCGGCAGAACACCGTTTCTGGCGGTGGACACCTATCTGGCGATCACCGGTGAAGGCGATTTCAATATGGCCAGCGTTCTCTCTGTTGTGTTGATAACGCCTTGTGTACTGATATTCATCCTTCATAATTATGTTTTAAAGGGCAGAGGCTATGCCACCATCACCGGAAAAGGCATGGCTGCCGAACCGAAACCAATAGCTCCTATTATCAGGATTCCTTTTATGCTCATCAGTTTAGCTGTAGCTGTGACGGTGCTGATGAGCTTCGGGGTTATTCTGCTGGGATCATTTGTCAAGATTGTCGGTGTGGACAATACGTTTGTCATCGATCACGTCCTGAATACCCAGTCCAACGTTGCGATTTGGAACAGCATCAAGGTCTCGCTGGGGGCCGGCCTGGTCGGTGCCATCGTCGGAACGTTGCTGGCCTATGTCATTATGCGCGGAAAATTCCCCGGCAAGCATATAATGGAGATGGTCGCCCTGTCGGGGTTCGCACTTCCCGGCACGGTCATTGGCGTGGGGTATATCATGGCGTTTAACCGCCCGCCGTTCCTTCTGACCGGCGGCATCTTGATCATTATTTTAAACTGTGTGTTTCGATTCCTGGCCGTCGGTGTTGAAGCCGGAATCAGCAAGCTGCACCAGATCAGTGTCGAAATCGAAGAGGCTTCGGC
>CAMYNZ010000326.1 GCA_947259865.1 uncultured Desulfobacterales bacterium
ATCCAACAGTTCACCGTCTTGAAAAAAAAGGACACCTTTTTGGCCCGTATTTTTGTCTTCAAGCCGGATGGTGCAGGTTTTCTGCTCCATCTCCATAAGTTGCAGGAAGATACCTGATGAAACGCTGTGAAGTGTACCGCCCTCTGATTCTCTTCGCAGGCTGGCCATAATGCTACGGGCCAAATTTTCTAGCATAAACGGTTTGGCGATATAGCCCACCGCACCCCCGTCCAAAGCAAGCTGCTCCATATCAGGGGTACTGTAGCCGGTGATAATAATTACGGGTATATCGGGATAATGCTCCATAATGTGCTCCAGAAGCGCAAATCCATCCATCCTGGGCATCTTGAGATCGGTAACAACCAGCGATACGATGTTTTTTTTCAACTGCTCTAAAGCTTCCAATCCGTCTTTAGCGGTCAGTACCGAAAAGCTGTCTCCATACTTCTTCAATCCGTTTTTTAGAGAAAGCAACATCTCTTGATCATCATCTACAATAAGTACATTTTTTAGCATCTATTTTCCTCGCTCGGACCGACTCAGGAGGCCTTATCGATGTCGACTATTTTGATTCCGGCAACATATTCCATGGCTTCATATTTTTTTATATTTCCGATTTTTTCGGTGATCTCGTTCATCTTCTGGATTTGGTCGTTGATAGTCATAATTTTTTGTAAAAGCGGATCATGGGGTTGAAAGTCATTTATAAGATCGCTTATTAAATTGTTAACGATGGTAAGTGGTTGATTCAAACGGTGAGCCACTCCGCCCGCCATTTCGAGCACACCTTTAAATTTATCTGTATTGACGCGGTCTTTCTGTCTTCTTATCTTTTCAGTGATATCCCGGGCGATACTTTTTATATGATGCGCTTTGCCGTCTTTTTTGACCAATACCGCATGGCATTCAAGGTAATGCTCCCTGCCACTGCTGTCTAGCAGGGCAAGTATAATCTCCCCCGAACCGAATTTTAAAAGATCCGATAGAAACAGAAGAAATAGCATTCGGTGTTTGGGTACAATAAAATCAGTCAATGACTTGCCTGCAGCGCCGTCGCTAGAAAACCCCAGCATCCCGGCTCCGGCAGCGCTGATGTCGATCAGGTTGCCCTGCAGGTCAATAAGTAAAATAATGTCGCGCTGATCTCCCGCGATCTCATGCAGTTTGGGTGCATCATATTTTTCTTCTATTTCATCCGTGATATCTTTTAATACACCATCCAGATGGACGACAATGCCATCGTCATCCAGGACTGCTCTGGCGGTTACCGCGCACCAGATGGGCGATCCGTTCCTTTTCAAAAAAGAAAGCGGTAAATCCGAAACGCGTCCGCGCTGCATGATGGCATCAACTAAAATACCCCTGTCTTTTTTGTTGCGGTACAGGTTAATGGCGGGTGTGCCGATTAATTCATCCGGGCTGTCAAAACCGAAAATTTGGGCAAAACCGCCGTTGCAAAATACAATATTACCCTCGATGGTTGTGCGGTAAATAGCCAGCGGGATACTGTTAATAAAGGCAATATAGCGCCTGGCTGACCTGTCTGATAGATTTTGAAAATCCGCACCCGCCATGGTGATTTAACCCGTACACGGTTTATATGCGTCTAAATGAGTATATCCAGCCCGGACAAACTCTTTTCATATTTACTGGTCCAGGAGGCCAGATATTTTTTTGACTCTGATACCAGGCCATGCTCTTTAGCCAATTCGATCACTGACTCGACCACCCCCTGGACCAGATCCTGATCAGTGGTTTGGCCGCTAAATGCTATAACGCGGTCGGCATACTCGAATTCAGCGGCAAATGGATCTAGAAAGGAGTACTTTTCTGCTTTTTCCACAAATTTCTTCCGCAGGGCCTTGTTGAAATCGGTTGCTTTATCTTTTTGAGAAAGAAACAAGGTTTCAAATATGCCCAGGAGCTCTTCAAGCATCGTGATCGTTTTGGCAAGCGAATCGGCACTTTTCTCAAGCGCTTGATCATCGGCGGTTTCATTTTTTAAAGGAATCTGGCTAACCTGAAATACACCCCCGCTATCTTTCAATTTGCTCATAAGTATCTCAAGGTTGCGCTTGATCGGTATATCCTCTTCTTTTCCCCATGAAAAAGAACCGCCAATAATCTCTCCGTTGCTCATAAAGATCAGTCCACCCTCATCTCCGCTGCTTATGGAGATATCGATAAACCCGGTTAATTTTTCGGAGGTCATCTTTTTGATCAATCCTTCCAGATCTGTAAATTCGGTGCTTAAATCCCGATAGATTTTATCCGCGGACGGCAAACTTGACCAAAAATAGACTTCTTCCTGGGCAATTCTATAAACATCGATATTAAAATTATATTCCGAATTGGTTTCCAGAAAACGATCGATGGCTTCGTAGCCCAAAATCTGGTTGTCTTTGACACGAAAATAACCGTTTAAAATTTCGTCTGTATCAAAAAAAATCACGCCTTCCGCATTGACAGCCTTGAAAAATACACCGCCGGAACCGATTTCTCCCTGAAAATGTTCAATCAATTTTCTGATATCAAGGTAGTACATATTCAGGTTTTTCATCACGGGCTTTTCTTTGGGAAGAACGATCATTTTTACCCCTCTATTGAAATCAACGTGAATACCTTGCCTGCCGGGTGAGCCATGTAAACAACGCCCGCGAGTAGGGATTCCCATCAATCATCTCTAAATCCCCCGCTGGTGGTTGTTAGCGGCGGCGCAGCCGCTCGATGGATAACCGCACACTGTCTTGCATTCGCGTAATGGCCTCGGCCAAATCCCCAATTTCATCTTTTGAGTTTATGTCGATTACGGCATCGAGTTCTCCGACACTGATACGGTCGGCCACTTCGGTGAGTGACTTTATTCTTCCTGCCAGACGATTTCCGAAAAGAGAAACAATGAGACCCACAAGTAAAAGTGTGGCACCCAAAATGCCCCAGACCGTGCGCCGGGTATTTTGGGTCATCTCAGCCGAACTGGCCTGCAACCGGGTGACCGGCCTTGTGAACTCATCCAGGTATGTCGTCGCGGCAACCACGAATCGGGTTCCCTCGATGGGTGTGCAAACCATAAATTTGTCGCGGAAAGATTTGTCTTTATCCTGCCAGGTGTAATAACCCTTTGACTCTTTGCCCTTTTTTACGCCGATGTAAACCTTCCAGAATCCGGGAAAATTCCGTCCCAGCGGCTTTTTTAATTTCTTCATATTAATCCCGATAATTTTCGGATTCGTATGGGCCCATGTTCGCCAGATACCGTCGGCGCCGGGAATCTCGTAAAGGGCAGTATAGCCCTTCTTTCCGACCGGTTGAACTGCCAAGCGTTTAAAGGTTTTATCTTTTGCAAAACTTTCCTTTCTCAACCCCGGATGGCTCAGCATATATAGCTGGCACTGTCTGGCAACCGACCTGGCAATGCTGGCGATTTTATCTTCCGCCATCTTGGATACAATTTTAGAACTCTGTCCCGTAAGCAATTGGGACAGGTTGTCCATTTCACTCAAGAAAAGAAGGCTGGCTACAGCAATAAAGATAATGGGGACGACAAAAAAGAGAACCATCATCTTGGGCCGCAAACCAAGACGCTGGGGCTTCAACGACAGACTAAAGCGCGGTTTGGTCTTTAGGGCTGGACCGGCACGGCCGGATTCAACGGCGGCCCGGGTTTGTTCGGTGACCTCGCCATCCGGTTCAACAAATGGCGGCGGTGAAGGTTCCGGCGGTTTAGCTTCCGGTTTTGAAACCGCAATGATATGACTGCATTCCTTGCATCGGAATTTGGCTGTCTGGCCCTTTATTTTTGATGGGTCTATCCGATATTTCTTCCCGCATTCTTCACATATGATAATCATTTTTCAACTCCTTTGATATGAATGATTTTGGCGGAAACCTGGCATTTTCACCTTTTCTCAGGTTCAAGGGTTTAAAATCCTGATTGACGCTTGCGGCCCCAGCAACAGTTAGCCTGAAATTATACCCACAAGCATCAGTATTTCAATATCCCCTCTCCTTGATCTTATTGATCATACTCATCTTAAAAGGGTTCTTTTTTTCATCCCGCTGAATCTCCCGGGCCAGCAAATCTATCAGTTCTGCCGCCTTGGCACTGGGGAATTGTTTTAATGAATAGCCCATATCATCCACGATATCCTCTATCAGAATTGCCGCTATAGGTCCCAGGGCCCGGGATAGTTGGAATGCGAGATAATCAATGAATTCTTTATCAAGCGTCAGTATCGCCTTGTTGGAAGGTTCAACAAGTTCAAGTGCCATGAGCCGGGAAACAATTTCACGCATGGCCCCCATATCCAGGTTGGTTTCTTGGGCTACCCCCTCCAGGGTCTTAATCCCGTCGAATGCTAAAAATACCCGC
>CAMYNZ010000327.1 GCA_947259865.1 uncultured Desulfobacterales bacterium
TGATTTTTTCCAGGAGAAAAACAATGAAAACCGCCAGGGAAAGCCCATGATCGAGGATTGAGGCCGTGGTGGTTTTGGTAGCTTTAAATAATTCGAGGTATAGAAATAAGACTGCCAGGCTGAGCAACAGGTCATTGCCGGTAAACCGCCATATCGCTCCCGACATCAGCGTTATCTGCCACAAAACCTGATTCAGAAAGGCCCCGTAAAAAAAGGCCACTATGTTGTAGACAACGAGAATGATGGCCAGCAAAGGAATATGTCGCATATTCATGCCTCCTGTAAGCGTGTATTTTCCGGATCCTATCAATCAAAACAAGTCAAGCGGCCGGCGTTATCGACGTCTCAAAAGAAGTCAGGCATATCCAGCAGCTCGAACTTCGTCGTAAGGTCTCTATTATACACTATAATTTTAAAAAATAACAGAAGAGATGCGACAGTTAGTCCGGCAATGCTTTTAACATACCGGCCCAAATGCAAGATACAGCGGCAACAATGATGAGATACAGTTTGAAAGCGCTGCTGTATTAAATGTAATAGGCATGATTCGATTTGAGTTTAAATCGATTCCCGCCAGATTTCCAGGATGGTCAAATCATCGCTGGCATCGGCCAGACCGCGCCAGCGCTTTACGGCATTTAACAAGCCGGGTCCCCAGGGCGGACCTTCCGCACTTTTGAAAAATTCAGTCAACCGTTGCTGACCAAACAATTCTCCGCGTTCATTGAGTGCCTCGGTGACACCGTCAGTAATTAATAGAATCGATTGGCCCTGGGATAGTGAGATGCTTTCTTCTTCGAATTTAGCAGATGGCATGATCCCCAGGGAGGGTCCCCTATTTTCTGAGATATTTTCACACTCATTTTTGAAAACTTTGATGACGGACTGGTGCCCCCCGAGTGCAACCTCCATCTGACCGCTCGCCGGCCAATACTTGCCGAGTATAATGGTGGCAAAAAATCCTTCCTCGGCCAAAAGGTCAAACATGATTGCGCTCAAAGCCTCGAGTAATTTCCCAACCGTGTCATGCTTGGGTGCTTCGCTGCGGATTCTGGACCACAAAGCTGCCATTACGAGTGCAGCCGCCAGCCCCTTATCGGAAACATCGGCTACGTAAATCAACCAGCTGTCGTCCCGCATAGGAATCATGTCATACAAATCACCCCCCACGAAACCGGCCGGCAATGAAACAGCCCAGATGTGACTCCCGGATCCGATTTCCGGAGGTTGACGACGGAAAAGCGATTGGATCTTGGCTGCGGTTTCAATTTGAATCTGGACTTTTTGCTGTTTGAGTCGTTCATCAAGAAGCCTGGCACGTATGATTGCTACCGCGGCAAGATTGGCAAAGCTTACTAAAAGTTCCTGATCTGCCGTGTCAAAATACGGTTTGCCCTTGGTGTTGAGGACTTCGATGACCCCCAGAAGTTCATCGCCGTGCAACACCGGAACCGCCAGAAGCGTTCGCGTAACAAAACCGGTGGATACATCGGCTTTATTGTAAAAGCGCTCGTCCTTCTGGGCATCTTGGATAATCAGCGGTTGGCGCTCTTGGGCCACCAGCCCGGCGATGCCCTCGCCCATCTGGAGTTCAATCTTATCGATTAATATCTCCTCAGCCTTATCACCGACAACCTCATCTTTTACCGAGGCAAACCTTAAAACATTCTTATCAGGGTCGAAGGTCAAAAAAGACGAGGCCTCGGCATCGGTAACGTCCCGGGCCAGATCCAGAAACCGCGGTACCAGCCTGTCCAGTGATTCTACCTCTGCCAGGGATTGATTGGCGTCGATAAGCTTTTTTAATCGTTTTAAAACCCGGGATTCGTCATCATTGATTGAATTTTCACCCATCGTTTATCCTTTTTAATTATGAATTCTCTTCCTGATAGACATAGTATGCCGCGTTTCGGCAGGCCGGACACGCGGAACCCAGACTCAACCTGTATGATTCGCCGCACAGCGGACATTGTCCCGTGGGCACACGGTCTGAGTCTTTTAGGGCGCGGTTGAGTCGCACCGATCGGTGGCCTAGTAATTTTTTTCCGACAGCCAGGATTTCCGATGCCAATGCGTCGAACGGCGGTTTTTCTGAACGATTTGCAGATCTTTCAAACCAGGTGCGGATCAGGGGATAACCGGAAAGCCCGTCCTTTTCCAGCCATACCCTCACTCCGGACAGGCTCATCCGGTCGTAGCTGCTGAGGGCGAATTTGCCCCAGTCAAGTATCTGCAAAAAACCGTTTCCAATGGTACACGGGGTAAGCAGCTGAACGGCATCCGGCAAACAGACGACTGTCTCAGTGACGACGTTGAGGTAGGGTGTAGGTCCCAATTCTGCAAGTGCTGTATCCAGCATTATGCCGCCCAGCAATAAACCGGGTGATCGGTATCCGTGAAACTCTTCCATGCGGATAAGAAAATCTTCCAGGTTGACACCGCATATCTCAGTTTCGGGCATAAAGGGACCTCAAACGCAAGCAAATTGGCTTTCCGGTGGCGGGTGATCAGACAAATCGTTCATGAAAAATCCACGAATGATGGAACGATAAATATTTTGTCAAGTCAAGAAAAATCCGACGAAGGTGGGCTAACGTTCAATGGCCCGTCCGCCTCACCTGCCCTCGGCCATGAGCCCTTCGGCAGTGAGCTCAGGGTCGAATTGCTCGGGCCGAATGGAGCGACTCGCGATCCGCCTGCCACGCAAGGCACGAGCGGGCTGGTGGCGGGCAGGCAGCGTTGTGCCGCGGCTTGAAATGCTGATTAATCGCGGCAAGATGCCGCTCCCACAGTTCATATTGGATAGGGTTTAGTAAACGCAATGATCTTTAAAAATTGGTGGGAGTGGCTTCCAGCCGCGAGGTGTGCGCCCGGCTACAATGTGGGGACTGATGCTGGACTGGAAATCATACGGGATATTGTGACATATGGATTGGAACAAAAACTAAAATTAGGCTCCTCCGAAGCCTGCTTGCTGTATTAATTTTTCAGTGTATAGACAGTCCGGCTTGCGCAAATGCTTTTCTGCGTTCGGATTGGGATTTGAGTTTTTCTTCCTGGATACTTCTTCGATCAGCGCCACTTCTGCGATCCCTGCCGTGTCTTTTTTCAAGAACCGGGCTCAATAAAAAATAGATTCTTCGATCATACCTCCAACGTCTACCGCCATTATCTCTTTGTGATATCACTGTCATCCGTTTCCCCGCGTGAATCACCTCGATTGAAGTTAATATTTTTTCTAATGTCTATTTTAGCCTTTTAGTTAAATCAGGGGTCGGGGTGTTTTTTTAAGAGCAAGATGCCGGGTTGTTGCCTGCCAAGCCTGACAGCGGCAACCGGCTTGCATTTTACTGCCGGCTATTTAAAACTTTCACTCCAACAAGAACCGATGTCGTGTTTTGCCTTTCTGGGCGGCAATAGCCCTCTGCCCATTAGGACCACCGGGGCGATCATCTTGTCGTGAAAAAAACACCCCGACCCCTCAGTTAAATGAGTACGACCTATGAATTGCAAAACTTATGCCTCAGATTTGGTAGTCACGGATCAATAAAAATTTTAGGCAATTATTGATTTCGCTTCTGCTGACAGACCCATCAGAGTGATAAATTGGGGACTAAATTACCCAATAATTGTGAAATTATTTTCACAGATATGAAATTATGATTATAAATGCAGACGGATGAATCTGGCAATCCGTTCAAATTTGAGCACGTTAGCAAGTTCGTGAAAGAGTGGGAGAGCCTGTGCCGTGGTAGTTATTTCAAATAGCAAGCGTAATAATTTCGAGGAGAAATTGCGATTGAACCCTTTTATTGATATTACCCTTAATGCTTTTTAAAAATCAATGCAAGCACATTTTTGAAAAAAATCAAGAAAAATTGGTGCCTGATTCACACGTTGTTTTACATATGAAACAAAATTGCCTAAAATGGAAAAATTACCCTAAACTATTGAATTTAATGTCTATTATTTTTAAAGAACCTAAAAGAAAGGCGGGTCATGAGGGGTATGACCCGCCGCAGAAAGGAGGTTGAATTTGGTATGGAACATAAATGTTGCTGGGTAATTATTTTCATACAATACTACAATGTAGCATGTCAAGCATTATTTTAAAAATAATTTTAATAACCCTAGCAACAGAACTTTTGCCCTGTCTTCAGTAACTTGAAAGAAAATAAAGAATGTTTAAATTTATATTCAGTTTTGATCCATAAAATGAAATTAGGAAGTCACCCAGGCTTTATCCCCAAAAAACACATATTTGGCGAAAATTTGACTTTACCTTTAATGGAATTGAAGAATTTAATTCAAGCCGGGATTTTTTTAAGAATTGATACCGGGCGAGTCTACAGAGGCTGTAT
>CAMYNZ010000328.1 GCA_947259865.1 uncultured Desulfobacterales bacterium
AGTAACCAGGGCATGATGAGTGAAACACCGATCGCGCCAAGCGAGCCTTCGATGGTCTTGTTCGGACTGATGTTCTCGCGCAGCTTGCGGCGCCCGAACAGTTTGCCGAACGTGAACGCGGCAATGTCGTTGATCTCCACGGCGAATATCAGGAACAGCAGGTAGCCGTATGCGTTCGGCGTATTTGCCAGAAACCCGAGGTGGCTGAACATCCAGCCGAAATAGATAAAGCCGACGATCGCCAGCGCGACCTGGCGCAGCTGTCCCTTGGCGCGATTGCGCAATACGGGCATCAGCAGGATGGCCGAGATGACGTATACGGGCATGGCCATGAACAGCCCGTACCAGCCGGGCTTGTCGAGTCGCGGATCCGTTACGAACGAGGCAACTCCGAGTGCGGCAATCGCAACGTACACAAGGCCCGTCATCCACCAGTCGTCGTACAGGCCGGTCGCGCGCGCAAACTCCTTGAAGCCGAAGATCGCCAGCGCCGTTACGCCGATGATCGTGGCTGTCCGCCCGAGGAAAATGACGCCGAGAATGATCGGGATCATGATCAGCCAGCCGCGGTAGGTGCGCATGATCGACGTGACATCCTTGCCGGCCACGCGCAGGGCTCCGATCGCGAGACCGGCAATGACCAGCAGCGCGCCGATGATGACGACGTAGGTCAGGAAGACGTCGCTCTGCAGTGCCGCGTCGATTGTCATTGCGTCACTTCCCCATCAGGTACATGCCCACAACGAGCAGCGCCATGCCGCCCACATTCACGGGCTTTATCGGCGTCTCGTAGAACACGAGCGCCAGCAGGGCGGCCCATATGAATGTCGTAGCGTAGATCGGATACAGCACCGTCAGCGAACCGCCGCGCTTGAACGCGGCGACAAACAGCACCATGACCGCGACATAGCAGGCGACGCCTGCGAGCAAGCGCGGATTGAACAGATAACTTGCCAGGGAGCCGCCGGACGACTCCGCACCGGACTTGTAGAGATATTGGCCCAGCGCACCCAACAGGGACGCTATGAGGATGGCATTCGGCAGTTTAAGTCAGCCATTCAAATGGATGCCCAGTTTTATAGTGCCTATGCTGAAATGGGATTCGCATATGCAGATCTGGGTTTGACGGACGAAGCCCAGGCCCAGGTGGATTTTCTGGAGAATGCCGACGCCGCTCTGGCCGATACATTGAGCCGTTACATGTACAAGGTAGATCCCCCTAAAATAAAATTTGTCAATGCCGCCAGCACCTTTGGGTACAGCCTGCCGAACAATTCGCCCGTATCCGCTCTGGATAATTACCTGGCCAATGCAAATGCCGCTAAAAATTTTACCATGGTATTTCAGTTCGACAAGGCCATGGAAAGAGAATCTGTTGAAAACCGTCTCAACTGGCACATTGGCCGATCAACCGGGAGTGGACCCGGCCAGGCCTATAACTACGGCCTACCCCTGCCTGCAACTGAAATCCGGGTGGATCCTTATCCGGAGAATGTTTACTGGAATGCAGAAACCCTGACGGCCACGGTTACGTTTACCATCCAACAAAACGCCAGCGCCGATGGCACGATTGATCCCCTGCATATCGAATTCGCGTTCAGCGGCACGGACGTATACGGAAACCCAATGGATGACAATTTTGACCAGTTTACCGGTTTTTCAGGAGTGGCGTGACCAGTGGCAGGCGTGCACGTGTGGCGGTGGAATCTTGCTAAAACTGAAGCCCTGTCCAGCGCCCGATACATCACAAGATCATAAAAAATAGGAGACCCGCTGTTCATCGCGGCCGATATCAGCTATTTTTCTGAAACCGAGTGGGGGTCTTTCTAAACCTTTGTCTGGCAATACCCTTTCCCCAGAATCATAGACCGGCAGGTAGATTTTAATGGTGGTGCCCTGTCCACGCACAGAAAAAGCCTTCACCTTGCCCCCCAGCGACCTGACAATTCCAAGTGAACACGGCAGTCCAAGACCCCTACCCAGACTGGGTGCTTTTGTGGTAAAAAAAGGATCAAAAGCGCGAGCCAGCGTACTTTCAGCCATACCGTGACCGGTATCCCGGATGGTGAGCAGCATATAGACGCCTGGCTCAGAACTTCCGGATCTTGCGGTTTCGTCCCCACAGGTCACGCGGGTGACTTCAAAAAACAGGTCTCCGCCGCCGGGCATCGCCTCGGCTGCATTCATAAACAGGCGCAATAGAATTTTTTTAACAAGCCACGGATCTGCCTTTATGGCGGATAAGTTAGCGGCGACCGACAGATTGATTCGAATCGGCATTTGGATCGAAAGATAGGTGTCCAGGGCGGATTCCACCAGCTGAGGCCAGGGAATGCGCTGCAATTCATGGGATCCCCGGCTGGTAAAATGAAGCAGATCTTCGACCATTTCAAAACCGCTTGAAATGTATGTATCAACCTGCTTTAGTCTGCAAAATTCTGAACGCCCCGGATGGGATTTTTTCAACATCACGGCGACTAGGGTATGCATCTCCAAGAGAAGCCTGCCAAGAATATAGGTGATACTTTCGGTCAGAACACCGGGGCTGTTGGCGTCCAGGTGAGCAAGCACTTTAAATTTGTGCAGGCCATCCGTCCCATCCTGGGTGGCTCGGATACGTTGGGCTAAACACAGAATTTCATTTGTCATTTTTTTGTGACATTTTGCACTTAAACCGCCCCTGTTTTTGACCAGATGGGTGAGCAAATCATTGGTTAACATGGATTCACTCTGGACCAATTTCTCAACCCGCTTTAATCTCTTGTAATTCGAGAGGCTGTTATCATTTTTTTGAAGCAGCAATGACACATTGCCCTGGATCCCCATGAACAAATTATTGAAATGGTGGGCAATGCCGCAGGCCATGGTTTCCAGGGCAGCATTTTCGCCTGTTTTGCGTGTATTGCCGGCGGGTATCGTCCGCTGAGTTCCGGTGATGCTGCTGTCGAGCTGACTCCTGACGGCACAAATGAGATCCACGATATCATTGGATGTCTGGCTGATATCATTACGGCGACTTCTGGCTTTACCACCTGGGGTGGGGTCGCACGCGATTTCGTGGGAGTGGGCATCCCGCAGATAGATTGGATTGATTCGGGATGGTAATTCTTGGTGCAGATACGGCCGCATCAGACCTTGATCATGTCCGCGAGCATTGCGTAACCAGGCTAAACGTTGACCCGGTTTCGGAATTGTCTGCATTGTCTTGCCCTCACTTTACTGCGTTTGTTTCGACCTTTTGCCCCAGCCCACCTTATGCAGAAAACATGCCATTTTTGTAAATAAACATATTCCATTTAATTTCAGGCGCTTATAACTATCAGCCTTGGGCGTTATCGAAAAATTAAGGGCTAAGATATGCCGGGTGTCAATATATTGACTGTTTTCAGATCCTTAGAACTACTAAATAAAAAAAAGCCGGCCGTATTGATAACCAGTTCTCAAGTTTTTCGCCACAATACCGATTATTTAATAAGATTCTGGTAACGCTTGGTAAGTGCTTAGGAAAAAATTGCCTAGCACAATAGCGGTTATGGGACAGTCGAATCCTTTCTGAATTCTGAGCTGTCCGTCCCGGAGGGTGGTACCGACATAATGCAACACCATGATCTGAAGCAGCGCATTAGCAAATGGATAAACGTTGAGCAAAATCGATTGAACGAAATATCAATTGAGGATGTAAAGCTTAACCCGGCGGCCCAGACAAGCGTTAACAGGATTGTCAGTGAAATGCTGCTATCGGGTTATCCGGTCTTATCTTTTCAGGACTCTCAGGGGTTATTGGCCGATGGCATTCCATGCAGGGGATACTGGGTGGAGAGCACCGAAGATCTCGTCATATATTTACGTATCCATAAACTTTCGCGAACCATCGTTTTACCGCGGAGCTGCTGGATCGTCCGAGACGATATATCCATAAACTAAAAAAACCCTCCGGATAAGCAGGAGGTATGATTTTTGCTTAAGCAAGATCGGATAGCAGCCGTTGGGTTTACCAAAAGAGGCGTTTGGGGGATATCGACCCAGATCACAATCCTCAAAAAACCCCGTAAAACCATTCCGTAACGGTGGTCAATATGCTAAACGGGCAAAAAATTAGTAGGGTGCGGCCATAAAGGTACACCGGTCCAGGTACCCCACCATATCGTTCATGATACATTTGAAACGGATAGGCGCCAAAATGAAATTAAAAGAATTTGAAGCCAGTCCCAAAACAAATAAAACAGCGACTGAAAAAAAAAGCAGGAGCGCTTTTGGATATATTCCGGAGTCTGACGCGGCTGCGATACGGGACCCAAAGGCCCAATTCGCTTTCGACGATCAATTCCGCAGGATATGTAAT
>CAMYNZ010000329.1 GCA_947259865.1 uncultured Desulfobacterales bacterium
CTCTCAAAAGTACTGATACTGTAAACGAATCACAGTTTTTTCATCCCCTAATGAATCTGTGATATCACGTCGTCCATCCGAAATTTCAATCGCTTTCAATTCTGCCAGCTCAAATGCAGATCAGAGCAATTTGTGTATTTGATTTACCAATCACAGTTTCAACAAATTAATACACATATAAAGTCCACTCTTCTTGCCAGCTAGTACATTCCCACTTTCGTGCAATATTTTACTTCGATATTTGTCCCCCTATCGGAATGCCACTTTCTTAAGAATTACGCAGTTTAATATCGAGTTTCAGCAATCACAATTGATTTGTTTAATCGCCTAACATGATTATGTTAATATTTTAACGCTAAGTTAAACCAGTTCGTATAGGTTATAAGGAGATATATAAATGAAAAAAGGTTTATTGGAACGGTTGGATTCAGAGGGAGTGGTCTGCGCTGAGGGCTATCTGTTTGAAATGGAGCGGCGAGGATATTTAACTGCCGGAGAATTTGTTCCTGAAGTGGCCCTGGAAAATCCGGACGCTTTACGAAATCTGCATCAAGATTTTCAGCATGCGGGATCAGATGTAATCGAAGCGTTTACCTATAATGCCCACCGGGAAAAAATGCGCATTATTGATAAAGAGGATTTGCTTGAACCGCTAAATCGTGCGGCCCTGAGAATTGCTCGTGAAGTGGCGGCAAATCCGGGACCAGAACAGGGACCGAACCTATTGGCGGGTAACATTTCTAATTCGAATATCTGGAATCCGGAGGACGAGGGCAGCCAACGACAGGTTCGGGAAATGTTCGAAGAAATGGCAGGTTGGGCCGTTGACGAGGACGTGGATTATATGATTGGAGAAACTTTTTACTATGCTGAAGAAGCTTTCTGTGCCCTGGAAGTCATTAAACAGGCCGGTCTTCCGTCGGTAATCACCATAGCACCGATGGGAGAAAATATTATGCGCGACGGATGGCAAATTGTAGATACCTGCAAGGAATTGGAGCAGCGGGGAGCAGACGTGGTTGGTATGAACTGTTTCCGTGGACCGGCGACCATGATGCCCTATCTCAAGCAAATCCGGGAGGCCGTTGCGTGTCACGTCGCCGCATTACCCGTTCCATACCGCACAACGGCCACCCAGCCAACTTTTTTTAATATTGATGACAATAACGGCTGCACCGTACCTTCAATTCACGGAAGGACATTTCCGACGGCCTTAGACCCTTTATATTGCAACCGCTACGAAATCCGGCATTTTGCCGATGAAGCCTGGAAACATAACATCAGATATCTGGGTGTTTGCTGTGGGGCTGCCCCCATACATATTCGGGAAGTAGCCGAGGCCATGGGTCGCAGACCTCCGGCCAGCAGGTATTCGGAAAATATGCAAAAACACTTCATGTACGGCGAAGATGACAGGCTGCCCCAACATATCACCACATACGGGGATCAGGCTTAATGAAATCGGGTAAGAAATTAATTATATCGCTTCGTCTTTTGACGGCGGTGCCAAGCCCATCGTAGCACCGGCCTGGTGATGCACGATTTTCCATCGGAGTCGATGAGGGACATGGATAGCCATGATTTGAATTTCCATTCTTTTTCTACAAATTTATAATAATCAGCGTCAATCCACTCCGGGTGGAGGCGCTATGAGGGCTTTAAACGTGTTTCCGGTTTCATTTAAAATGTTGCGCAAAATATTCCGGCCGGCTGCGGCATCCGCGGCTGTAATAAGCTGCTGAGGATGAAGATTTTTTGTTTTCTCGGAATAATCAAGATAAGCGTAAAAATACTTCATCCAGAAAAAAGAGCAGAACTCAGCATTCACCTGCCGGGATAGATTGACAATGATCTCCAAAAACTGCTTATCAAGGGGTTGCCAGAAAGAATAGACATCGCGCGCAAACGCCTCCACAGGAGTTATTTTCCCCAGTTCCCGTCTTCTAACTTTGTAGAGCCAGGCTTCGCCGATTGAAATGGCTTTACCGTGGCCATGCGCCATTTCGGCGACCCTCATCACCCTGTCCGCCACAAAGTCTCGCTGAACCGGGTAAATGTGCACATCAATATAATTCAGTTCCGGAATCCGCACCAAGGCTGAAAAATAATCCATATGATCCCAGGTGCCCGCTCCGGCCCCCAGGCGCACACCCTTGTGGCTCAATCCCATTGCGGTCTGACGCACGACATCCGTAAAATTAGACACGGAAAAATCGAGGCCGGTGTTGCGCGACTGGGTATCGGGTTCCGTAAACAGGGTGAGATAATCCGGCCGCAAGTCCTCAATGATGAACGCCGCCATCTCCCGCAATTCTTTTTTAAACTGTTCCATGGTCAGTCCGCTGTAGTCCACCTTTAGTTTACTGAACTCGGGTTCTCTAAAAGTCGTTCCGATCTCAACGATGAGAGCAATTTCTCTTTTGCGAATTTCTGCGGCCACCTGCTTATAAAATTCGCGATACCCTGCGGAACGTGGGAAAGTGCTTACCAGTATGGGATACTGGATACTCACCGATACGCTTTGCACCCCGAGGTCCTGTAAGCGGTCTAAAGTCAGAACGGTGGCTCGCAAGACCCGATCGGTCAGAAGAACTTCACCCCGATTGCTGTTGGCGACCAGCAACTCAACTCCAAATAAACAGTTGCCTTCAGCCTTTGGTTGGCTGGAAATGGCGGTTTCCAACTCGCGAAGTTTGGTCGAAAGCTGATGGTAAATTCCGCGATAAAGAGAGGGTACGGCGTTGCCAGTTAAGTTCTCCTCAGGCAGTGATCGTATCCCCTGGCATGAAACCAGCAAAAATAGTGCCGCCGTCGTTGCAACAAATCTTCTAATGCCGTGCATCGATGATTCCTTCTATATTGCGCTGTTGAGAAAATAAGACAGGTGAATTAGGCATTCATGGCCGCTGCCACCATGGCCCGAACATTTTCCATTTTGGCATTGGCCGGTATATCGCAGCCGGACTGGAGAATAAAACCCCCCGGACCCAGTTCGCGGATAAGCTTTGTGCTATAGGCATATACGTCTTCAGGTTCTTCCAGGTACAGCATGGATGCAGATACATCTCCCATCAGACACGTATGATTTCCCAATATTTTTTTGGCCTTGAAAATGTCGGTCTCACCATCCAGGGCCATGATGCACTTTGCTCTGGGCAGCTCTGTGAATCGTTCCAGTTCACGGGTCCAGTCTGAATCCAGGTGAAGCAGGGCAATCAAACCGGCATCCACCACCTCCTGCACCAGTTTGCGAAAGTAAGGCCACACAAAACGATTCCACATCCGCGGTGAAAGCAGACAGGGAGCTGACCGCCAACCACCAATCCAGACAAGGGGATACCCCAGTTTCTTTGCACGTCGTATGCCACCGGCCGCCAGGTGGGGAACAATAGCATCCATAACCGCTTCGACTTTATCCGGAATTTCAAAAAGATCATCGGCGAATTGAAACAGTGAACGGGCGCCGCACAGAAGTTCAATCGGTGTAGTGACATCGCCCCCGCTGAGCACAGGAATACCGCTTGCCCGCCAGGCACCCCTGACATCCACGGGTTTGCGTCGGGGCGGCAGATATTCGGCCGGTGCGTCATTCAGGATTCGCCCGGTCATGAAATCCTTGAAAAATTCAGGCCAGCCAGAATCCAGGATACGGTCGTAGTCTTCCGGCTTCATCAACTCGGTTTCGACCACCTGCCACATCTCGTTTTCGGGCAGATCGACGCCCGGCACCCGCACCTTGGACATAAAGTCGTAACAAAGACCGTAAGGCCAGAAAGACCCGTAATTGATGGCATCGCCTCCACCGATCAGATGATAGGCCTGTATCATGGTTTCAAGATTTTTAGCCGGAGAGGCAAGAAACTCCGCCATGGGTGTTTGGGTCACGTAAGCGGCAAATCCGGAATATTCCAGAACCACCGGCGTGCGATCGGGTTTTTCCAGGGCCACGGCCTGCTGAATTCTACTCCAGCGTTCTTGATATAATATATCCTGGCTCACATTATTTATCCCACGATATAGGTTCCGGTGCCGACAGCGATGAGAAGATCTTTGTCGTTGTGTAATTCCATCCGTGTAACCGCAACTCGGGCTCCGGCCCGCATGATCGAGCTGGTTGCTCTAAAGTATTTGCCGCGACCGGGGCGCAAATAATCGACGCGCAGATCGATGGTACCCGTCTTCATAATTCTTTTTGCAATTTCATCCGTTGGTTTATCTTTCATTTTATCCATTATGCTTGAAGCGGCGGTCAGTCCTCCGGCCGCATCCAGTACCGAAGAGATCACGCCGCCATGCAAAATCCCATGAACGTAATTTCCGATAAGTTCTGCTTTCATTT
>CAMYNZ010000330.1 GCA_947259865.1 uncultured Desulfobacterales bacterium
AGGCGCCTGAGATTCGCTGCAGCTTCCATGAAATGGCACCCTCGATTTTCCAGATTTTCGATGTGACCGGAACAACGAGGCAAGAACTAATAATAACGATGGTGAGCCAGAACAAAATTAAGGAGACGGACTGGTTTCCCATTATTATCAGCAACGCTTGCAGCAGAACGTAAACAGCGGAAAGGCCGAAGACCCAGCCAAGCAGGGACCTATCGTTGCGGCTTCCAAATATTTCAAATAAAATCAGTCGGCCGCCGTTAAGCGCATGGAAGATAACCGGAACAGCCAGCAGCCATTCCAGAAGCATGAAAAAGAACCGTCCGAAAACCTGCATCTTCGAATCATACACAGCCGGAGTTGCCAGATATGAAAGGGTGTATATGTGAACCATGACATAGAGTGTCAAAAGCACACCGGCCACTCGATGCATCCAGGCTATGACAAAAGGCCAGCCTCGTGTTTTGGCATAAAAAGACACTAGCAGTATACGCTCCAGGGCAGACAGAAAAAATCGTTTAGACGGTTTTCTTAATATTTGAGAAAGCATAATTCACGTATCTTGCGCATCCAAATAATCCACAAAGCTCTGAAAGGCTGTTTGAATATGCATTTGAACCAGGTTCCCGAGATCGTTTATATCCGTATCCTTATTTTTGAAAAGACCGAATATTGTTTGATGAACGGCCAACGATCCCTGGAGATCCTCCTGATAGTATTGGTAGGAAAACCGATACCAGAGGCTATGCATGCGCAGGGTTTTTAATATATCGATAAGAACATCATTGCCGGAGGCCTTGATAAAGATATCATGAAAATCAAGATGATTTTTCCAATATGTTTTGGTGTCGTTGTTATCCACCGCCGTTTTCATTTTAGCAAGTGCCCGGGCTAGTCCATCGAGAATCTGGCCGGTTATGTTGGGGTGGGCTTCACGAGCAGCCAAACCCTCTAAGATAGCCCGGACCGGAAAATTATCCTGAATGTCTTTGCGGCAGACCTGTTTAACATAGGTCCCCTTCCGGGGAATGATAACCACCAGGCCATTTTTCTCGAGGTCTCTGAAAGCTTCCCTCAGTGGTGATCGGCTGATGCCAAACTGGTTTTGCAACTCAGCCTCTATAAGTTGATCCCCGCCTTTGAGCAGCCCTTCCAAGATTGCTTCTGTCAGGATCCGGGACACCTGTTCAGCTAAAACATGGGGTCTAAATTCCAGATCTTTGATTTTACCGGTGAGTTTTTGGGTTTCCATGGTTCAGGTTCAGGGTTCAAAGGTTGAAATGTTCAGGGTTTAAGGATTCACGGGTTTACTTTTCAGTGGTTTTGGTTGATTTTACCGGTTAACTGCCGGGCCCTTTGCTATTTCAGCATATCCTCAAATTATTCTGTCCTCATGCGCTTTGCCTTCAGAGCCTACGAATTAGCAGTTCAGAATGGTTGCAAACCGTTAACCTATGAACCTCTGAACGGTTACAAGTTTTAAGTATCATATAATTTGTGAATCGTTACGGCTCCGGAAGGAAATGCGTCTATACAAAGCATACATAAAGTGCATTCATCCTCGTTTTCTTCCACCACAACCGGTTGATCGTTCTCAACTGTAAATATGTTTACCGGACATACCTGGACCCAGTTTGCGGCACCAGACATATCCGTGCATTTGCGTAGATCGATTTCCACCTTTATAAACTCACCCACAGTTAATTCCCTCCTAAATAAAATCGTGTCCATTCAGGGGGTAAACCTGAAAAAGAACCTAGTGTCGTGTCCCGTAAATAAGTTCCAAAATCCAGCACAAGGTTTGAAAGGTTTTTGCGAGCGCCATTGAGCATTTTGGGTTAATGATGCCTGCTGTAGTGGGGCGTCAAATCCGCCGGAGGCGGATGTAAATCAAAAGCTGTCTGAGTCCCGAGGCCCGCCAGGCGAGCCGAGGTCGAGTTCTTTTGATTTAGCCCCGCTGCGGCAGGCATCCCCAAAATGGTCCTAGGCGTGAGCAAAAGGCTTTCAAACCGCTGCTAAACTAATTAAACTTATTTCTGGGATATGACACTAGAATCAACTTTATGCCCGTGAGATACTATCTGCCATTTTCACCAGGCGCATTGCCTGTTTCACCACCGGAGGATCTATGAATTTTCCATCCACCTGAATAGCTGCTGTACCGGCGGCTTCTGCTGCATTAAACGCCATAATTACCTTATGTGCATATTCAATCTCTTTTTGAGTCGGAGAAAAAATTTCGTTACAGACGTCTACCTGGTTGGGATGAATACAAAGCTTTCCTTGAAATCCGAACTGTTTGGCCCGTTTCGCATCAGCCGCCAATGCCGCCGGGTCTTTCAGATCGATCATAAACGGTGTATCCAATGGTGGATCTATGCCGGCCGCCCGACAGGCAATCGTCAGCCTGGCACGGGGATATGCACTTTCTTCAGCCGTTTGGGTCATTCCGATTCCCATATCCTGGGCGAAATCGGCAGCGCCATAAGCAACCGTAAATAATCTTTCGGGAATCGTTCTTTCAGAAGTGATTTGAAAAGCATTTTCAACACCCAGAGCAGACTCAATTAAGGCGATAAGGGAAATACTTCCTGGCGCCAATCCCTTTTTTGTCTCTGCTTCTGTCAGCAATCGATTGGCTTCCCGTAAGTGTTCGGGGCGCTCCATTTTTGGAATGATAATACAAGCAAGACCTTCCACCACCAGTTCATCCAGGTCGTCACCGAAAAACGGGGAGTCCAATCCGTTTACCCTTGCAAGTACACGGGGGTTTTTAAGCTCAAGAATTTTTTCGCGAACCACCGACCGGGTATCAGCTTTCAATGCATAGGGTACGGCATCTTCAAGATCGATAATCACAACATCAGCGTCCGTATTAACGGCTTTATCCACCCGATCCGGTCGATTGCCGGGGACAAAAAGGGCCGTGCGTATGAATTCAAATTTTTTCATCTCAGGCCTCGGCCTCATTTCTTTATATATCTAAAGCACCTCTTTTACCAGCGGTACAATATCCGAAAACGAAGCCGCTACCCGGATGCCGGCCTTCTGAAATACTTCTATTTTACCTTTGGTGGTCCCCCGGTCTCCTTCGACAATAGTTGCGGCGTGACCAAACCGCACCCCCGGCATGTCGTCAGCAAACCGCCCGGCGATAAATGCGATGATAGGCAGCGATAGGTTTTCAGCTCTAACAAATTCAGCAAGCTTTTCTTCGATAACGCCACCGGGTTCACAAAATAGAACGACGGCTGCTGTCTCCGGATCCCTGTTGAATAGCGGAATTAAATCTAAAAAGTTTGACCCCACCACCGGGTCACCGCCCACACCGACACAGGTACTCTGGCCGATACCCTGGGTGGTCAGCAGGTTGGCTATTTCGGTGGTCATCCCGCCACTTCTGGATGCGATTCCGACTGGCCCCGGCCGGTATGCTTTTTTAACATCCTCAAGCGGGCCTCCGGCCATACCCAATTTTAAGCGGTGAGGCGTGATGAAACCGAGGGTGTTGGGTCCGATAACACGCGCGTTTTTTTCATGCGCAACCTCTAAAAATTCAATGGTGTCCTTGCGCGGAACCCGCTCGGATACCACAACCAAAAGCTTTATGCCATTGTCGAGAGCTTCCATAACCGCACCTTTCACCAAAGCTGGTGGAACCGAAATAACCGACGCATCGGCTGCATGGGCCTTCAATGCCTGGCGAACGGTATCGTAAACAGGAATGCCATGCACCTGCTGACCGTGTTTCCCGGGGGTGACGCCGGCCACAACCCGGGTGCCATATTCCAGCATGTCTTTGGTAAAGGTGGCCGCCTCGCGACCGGTAATCCCCTGTATAATGACCCGGGTGCTTTCATCTGCTAAGATCGCCAATTTTTTTCCTTTTCGAGTTTAAAAGAACCTTCAACCTTATTAACTAAAAATTTTGTAAATATCATTTGTAAAAGGTTTCTTTATTATCATCAGTTGTCAGTAATTCCATAGAAAAGAAAAGTTAAAACCGTAACTCTATTATTACTCCCCCTTGACGGGGGAGGATACAGGTGGGGGTGAATCAAAAGAAATATTCAAAAATAATATTTCCCCCTCCCCTTTGTCTCCTCCCACCTGGGGAGGGGAATATTAAGTTTCTAAACAAATGTTGAACTCAACACGGACAAAGAACAATATATAACGGACATTGAGCGTTCACGCTCAATTTGAATTTTCGACCGCTATCCGAGCCGCCTCATCAATGGATACCGAACGATCACAATAGGGCACCCCATACTTGGACAATATTTTAAAACCCTCC
>CAMYNZ010000331.1 GCA_947259865.1 uncultured Desulfobacterales bacterium
CTGTGCCATCAAGCTATTCCTTCTATTACGGTAGGTTGGAATGAAACGATATGAAATAAATGGGATTGTATATTGTTTCCGTGTCTTGGACGAGTCAGCTCAGAGCGGATATTGATAGACGTACGGATGAAAATAGGATGAGTGTACCAGAGATTACTGCTGCTTTTCTTCGTCGCTTCTTCTTAAACCCTCCAGCAACATTTCCGTAATCGAACCCAACACCGGTGCTTTCATTTCACCTGCAGACAGTTGGTTGTGATATTTAAAGCGGCCTTTTTTTTCCTTTACAATTTCGTAAAATGCTTCTTTCCCTGTTTTCTCATTGTAGACAGCAGTGACAAGATCACCCAGACGGAAGCCCAGCTCAGCCGATCCGTTCGGTAAAGTAAAAAACAGTTTGCCGCTCTTTTGGTTTAGGTTCAATGTCTGAACCAGTTCATCCGGCGGCAGCTCAGACAGACTGCCGATCATTCCTGAAGAAATCTCCTCCACCCGCACGACATTTGATTTGGCCAAACGTTGAGCGAGCAAACGCGCCAAGTACATTTGGATAGAGGGAAATCTATTTAAAACGTTGCGAAAATCTTTACCTTTCATAAAAATGATTTTCGCCCCTTTGACAACCTTTATTGTCGCTCCGACAGGATCTCCGCTGATAAGGCTCATTTCACCAAAAACATCGCCTTTTTTCAGGGTAGAAAGACACCCACCCTTTTCGTCCAGCACATCGACTTCCCCCGACAGGATAATATGTAGATTTTGGGCCGGGTCTCCCTTTTTTAAAACGATGGAACCTTCGTTATATTTTTTTTGTTTCAGCAGGGATACAACGTCTCGCAGGTTGCGACGGTCGAGGGATTGAAAAATTGAAAAGTTGCTAAGCATATCTGCCATGATATCGGCATGTTGTAAGTGCTCCTGGGTACTTGACGCCCCTGCGGTTTTCAGGCTAAATTGCGGCACAACCTTGATAACGCTGGAACAGCCGCTGCAGCTGTGTTCCTTTGCCGGGATCTTATCGACACTTTCATGTTCGATCAGTATCCTGTTGAGATCGCTAAGTAAAATTCGACATGTTTCTTTATCTGGCGGAGGCTTGATAACGGCGTTGGTAATAAATGTTTTTTCGTTATCAAACCGCAGCTCTACAGCATTTCCCGAAAGCCTAAATTCATCGTCCCTTTCGTAACAAGGGCATTGTTTGCTTTCAGTGATTTTAAAAATAATTTCCGATTGGCTCATGTCGATGTCTCTATGAGGAATAGGCCTGATCCGGACAAATCGGAGCGAGTCTATGAGTTTCAACAATAAAGATTAATGAATTAATTATCCTATATCATGTGTCTGACGTCAAATCCTGAATTACAAAGTCATCCTTAAATGCGGGGCAAGTACAAAACTGTAATCACTTTGAAGCTTCCTATAAGGGATTGTATCCTGGCTCTACGTAAAGGTTCTCCTTCTTGCCAATAATATCAGGTTTGTATACCTTTTGCGCCCAATCTTTTGGATCAATCTCCTCGAAGGCGACCGATACAACCTTTTCCTCACATTTTGCAATAGCAACCACGTCTTTTACAATTTCATTTGCCAGCTGCATTTTTTGCTCTGCCGTACGACCGGGGTAAAGTTTAATAATTACATGCGGCATGATTGACCTCCTTTCGCGTGAGGGTAAAAACAGCAAACCCCGCATTTACTGCCAATTGCGGGGTCTCAACGTTGCTTGGCAATGATTGGCCCTCCTGACTCAATTAGAAGGCAATCCTTTGAACCTCACAACCTTTTTTTGTAAACAATATTTAAGTACACTGAAATAAGCCGAAGAGTCAAGAAAATAGGCTCTATAGTAATTGGTATTTGATTTTTAATAAATTATTGGTGATAAAGACAGCATGGCAATCAAAGATGGATCTAAGAAACAAGAAAAAGTGATCACAACCACCTGTTCATACGACTGCGGAGGGCGCTGCCTTTTAAAAGTATCTGTTTCGAATGGCAAAATCACCAGGATTGGAACCGACAACCAGCGCGGTCCTGGATTGAAAGCCTGCATCCGTGGGCTGTCACAGAAAGAAGTGGTTTATTCGCCGGAACGCTTAAGCCGACCTTTGAAGCGAATCGGCGAGCGGGGCCAAGGCCAATTTGAGTCGATTTCCTGGGATGAGGCGTTGGACACCATTGTCGAGCAACTCAATCGAGTCAAAGACACCTATGGGCCGCATGCCATCTTTCTGCTGGATTATTATGGCAACGAAAGTACTTTGCACGCCACGCGTAACGCTGCTGCCAAGCGCTTTTTTAACATGTTTGGCGGCTGCACCGATGCTACAGGCAGCACTTCCATGGAGGCCGCCGAATTTGCGTCACAAGCCACTTTCGGAACCAGTTTTACTGGAAATAGCCGCGACAATCTGCTTTACACCAATTTAATCATTCTGTGGGGATTTGATCCCCTGATCTCGCGTTTCGGGCCGGATACGGTCTCTTACCTGGCATTGGCCAAAAAGCAAGGCGCAAAAATCATCTGCGTCGATCCGCGATACAGCGCTTCTGCCAGGGCGCTGGCCGAGAAATGGATTGCGATCAAACCGGGCACCGATACCGCCGCGCTGATCGCCATGGCATATGTCATGATTGAGGAAGATCTATATGATCATAGCTTTGTCAAAACCTATACCCATGGCTTTGACAGGTTTAAAGCCTATGTGATGGGAGATGAAGACGGCCTGGCCAAAACATCGCAATGGGCGGCGGAAATAACAGGCATATCCGAAGATGATATTAAAGCACTAGCCAGAAAATATGCCACCCGGAAACCGGCCACTCTGTATGCCGGGTGGGCGCCGGGGCGCAGCGCATTCGGCGAGCAGTTTCATCGCACTGCCATGACCCTGGCGGCCATGACCGGAAACGTTGGAATAAAAGGCGGGCATGTTGGCGGCGGGACCGGCCGCACGAAACTGGGTGCTTTGGCAAACTCGTTGCACCTGCCGCCCGTAAGCAATCCGACCGTCCATGTGACCAAAATTTATGAAGCGCTGTTATCCGGAAAAGCAGGTGGTTACCCTAGCGATATTAAACTGCTTTATGTCGTAGGCTGCAACCTTTTGAACCAGTTCCTTAATTTGAATAAAGGCTTAAAAGCATTAAAAGTACCCGAATTTATTGTGGTCCATGAGCTGTTTATGACGCCAACGGCTCGCCATGCCGATATAATTTTGCCGGTTACCCACTTCCTGGAAGAAGAAGATATTGGCCAACCCTGGACCGGGGGCCCTTACAATATCTACATGAACCGGGCCATTGATCCGCTGCCGGATACGCGTTCGGATTTGGCGATCTTCTCTGAGCTGGCTTCGCGTCTCGACATAACAGATTTTATGCTGAAGAAAGAAGAAGAATATCTTAAAGGGGCGGTGGCAAATACCCCCGGCCTACCCGAATACGAAAAGTTTAAGCAAAAAAATGCCCATCGAATGAAGCTTAAAGAGCCCTGGGTCGCCTTTGGCAGTCAGATAGCAGATCCCAAAAACAACCCCTTTCCAACCCCGTCGGGAAAAATTGAAATCTACAGCCACAAAATTGCTGATATGAACCAGGCCCTGATTCCGCCGATCCCTAAGTATATCGAACCATGGGAGGGCTCCAAGGATACACTCGTCAAAAAATATCCAATCCAGCTCGTCAGCCCCCACGCCAAAACCAGAGTCAACTCACAGTTCGACAATATTCCCCACTTGAAAGCGAAAGGCGACGACCGGATCTGGATAAATACCCGTGACGCCCATAGTCGCGGTATTTCCAACAACGAGAGAGTGATGGTTTTTAACGATCGAGGCCGAATGAGAGCGATTGCAAAGGTGACCAATCGCATCATGGCTGGTGTGGCCAGTCTTGACGCCGGGGTCTGGTATCAGCCGGATTCCAAAGGGGTTGATAACGGCGGCTGCGTCAACGTGCTTACCAGAGATGAAATGTCGCCGGGGGGCGCATTTGCATGTAACAGCTGTCTGGTGCAAATTGAATCCGATGCATAAAGAAAATTTTGTGGCTTGCGGGCATGGATGGCTTAACCATAGTCTTATGGCAGCCGCATAAACCCGCAAAAGACTCCCGCACTCTGCGTGAAGTCGAAGTTTTTTGTAATTTGTATTTGAGATGTAGCGTCTAATGATTACAATGTGCTGGTAAAGAACAAAGAAAATTCTGATCAAATCCGTTTAAAACATTTTCAAACCGCCGC